>NZ_JAVRCL010000004.1:0-90505 GCF_034530775.1 Nostoc sp. DedSLP04
TTTTTCTTTTAATCCTTTTATTCAGAATACTCGGAAAGTGACAGAAGAGGGGTATGCTGACAGGACAAGGAGATGAAATTACTGCTGTCCGTGCGATGAAAAGTGGTGTGCAAGATTATCTGGTTAAAAAGAAACTCACACCTGAAGTTCTTCAAGGTGCAATTCATCATGCCATTGAACGGATGGACTTGACTCGACAGTTAGAACAAAGTCGAGAACAACAACAACTGATAGCCGCGATCGCCTTACGGATTCGTCAGTCTCTAAAGTTAGAAGAGATTCTGCGTACCACAGCCACAGAAGTGCGGCAGTTTCTCAAAGTAGATAGAGTAGTTATCTATCAATTTCAGCCGGATATGAGCGGCACAATTATGGCAGAGTCAGTGCTTCCTGGTTGGACAGTGGCTGTGGGAAAGCAGATTCTAGACACCTGTTTTCACAAGGGAGCCAGAAGTGACTATCGTCAAGGGAAAAAACGAGCAATCGACGATATTTATCAGGCTGGCTTAACCAATTGTCATTTGCAGCTTCTAGAACAATTTGAAGTTAAAGCCAATCTAGTAGTACTTATTTTGGTCAAAGAGCAATTATGGGGATTATTAATTGCTCACCAATGTAGTGCGTCTCGTCATTGGCAATCAGTAGAACTAGATTTGTTAGATCGACTAGCGGTGCAAATAGCGATCGCCATTCAACAGGGAAGTGCGTATCAGCAACTACAGGCAGAACTAGCAGAACGCCAACGGACAGAAGCAGCGCTAAAAGCCAGTGAAGAAAAACTCAAGCTGACCCTGAGTTTTGCTGGTATTGGCTATTGGGAATGGAACCCAATCACTAATCAAATATTTGCTAACGAGAATGCAATTCGCTGTTTTGGTGCCGATCTGAGTGATGTGAACTGGACTTATGAAAAGTGGCGGGGTCAAGTACATCCAGAGGATCGAGAATGTATTGAGCAGCAACTGAGGCAGGCGATCGCCACCCAAACCGATTATGCTGTGGAATATCGAGTTGTCTGGCAAGATGGCAGCATTCACTGG
Source organism: Nostoc sp. DedSLP04 (assembly GCF_034530775.1). Taxonomy (NCBI): domain Bacteria; kingdom Bacillati; phylum Cyanobacteriota; class Cyanophyceae; order Nostocales; family Nostocaceae; genus Nostoc; species Nostoc sp. DedSLP04. The sequence goes on from NZ_JAVRCL010000004.1 coordinate 1,041, forward strand.
GTATCGGTAAAAGGACGGGGAGTTTACAACGCAACCGGACAATTACTGCGAATGCTGGGCGTGCTGATAGATATCACAGAACGCAAGCTCTCAGAGGAGGAACGGCGGCGGGCCCAAATGCTGCGAATTGAATTACATCTTCTGGAGCAAATTCTTGAAGTCGGCCTAGCAGGTTACTGGGACTGGGATATTCCCGGCAATCAAGAGTACTTGAGCTTAACCTTCAAGCAGATGTTCGGCTATGAAGATCGTGAGTTGCCAAATACACCAGAGAGCTGGCAACGCCTGATTTTTGCAGAGGATTTACCAGGTGTTCTGCAACTTTTTGAGCAACACGTCCAAAGTCGCGGACAAATCCCCTTTTACAATGAGGTGAGATATAGACATAAAAATGGTTCTACCGTTTGGGTCATTTGTTCCGGTCGCGTCATTGCGTGGGATCGAGACGGCAATCCCCTGCGGATGATTGGTTGTCATATTGATATTACACAGCGCAAACAGGCAGAAGCTCAATTGTTAGCGATCGCTAATTTGCAACAAGCTATTTTAGATGGCACTGACTATGCCATTATTTCTAATAACTCAAATGGCATTCAAACCTTCAACGCAGCTGCTCAGAAAATGTTGGGCTACACAGCAGATGAAGTTGTTCGGCAAATAAATCCAACTACATTTCACGACCCAGATGAACTCAAACAACGAGCAGCAGAACTCTCGTTGAAATTGGGTAGGGAAATTGCACCTGGTAGGGAATTTTTTACTATCGTCACTCAAGACGGAAATACCTATGAAAACGAATGGACTTACATTCGTAAAGATGGCTCTCGGTTCCCTGTATTTCTGTCAGTAAAAATTCTCCAGGATCTAGAAGGAAACAATATCGGCTTTCTGGGTATTGCCAAAGATATTACCCAGCAAAAACAAATAGAGACAGCCCTGCGAGACAGCGAACTCCGTTATGCAAATTTGGCAGAAGCTGCTCCTGTAGCTATTTTCCGACTGGATGCCTTTGGTAACTGCATCTATGCTAACGATCGCTGGAGTGAGATGACTGGTAGACCAACACAGGCAGCATTGGGGATAGGTTGGCTACAGGCTTTGCACCCAGAAGACGCCGAGCGTTTGGGCAGGGAATGGTCTCTAAAATTTGAGCAAGAACATGTTAATCCAAGGGAATTCTATCAGAGTGAGGGCAGACATCTACGCCCAGATGGCAGCATCAACTGGTTCTATGTCCAAGTGTTACCTGAAATCAACACCAACGACACCATTATTGGCTACATCGGCACGCTGACAGATATCAGCGAACAGCAAGCTGCGCTGCGCGAACGCAAACAAGCAGAAGAACAGTTGCATCACCTCTCCGAACGGCTAACCATAGCTATCGGTTCTGGAGGATTTGGTATTTGGGAATATGATTTCGTCCAAGCAAGGCAGATTTGGGACGAGCGCATGTACCAACTATATGGAGTGAGCAACACTGATTTTAGTGGTTCTTTTGATGCTTGGTTAAACTGCCTACACCCAGACGATCGCCCTTATATGTTGGAAACTATAGAGCAAGTTTTGCTAGGAAAGCAAGAATATAATGTCGAGTTCCGCATCGTTCAACCAAGTGGAGAAATTCGTTATCTTAAAGGCTACGGCATTCTCAAGCGTGCTCAACAGGGTGAACCTGTACAGATGATTGGGGTTAACTATGATATCAGCGAACGCAAACAAGCCGAAGAGGAACTCATCCACAATCGGGATTTGCGAGAAGCAATTTTTAACGAATCTGCCGATGCCATTTTTCTAGTCGATCCGCAAACCCTGCTCACCCTAGATTGCAATCGGCGGGCAGTAGAAATGTTTGAGGCGGTTGACAACGCTGAATTGATCGATATCAATGGGCAGACACTCCAGTTGCGGCCATTCACTACCAACGAAACGGATGCGATCGTCAGAGATATGCAGTCAAAAGGTTTCTGGAGCCTAGAGATTGAATATATTACTCTTCAGGGTAAGATTTTCTGGGGAAACATTGCAGCCAAGCCGATTACTGTAGCCGGACGCACCATGAATCTAGTTCGGATCGCTGATATCAGCGAACGAAAAGAGGCACAAGAGGCATTGGCGAAATATGCCCATGAGGTCGAAGATTTATATAATAATGCTCCCTGTGGCTATCATTCCCTCGATAGCGAAGGCCGATTGCTCAAGGTCAACGAGACTGAACTGCAATGGTTGGGTTATACGCATGAGGAAATGATTGGTCAACCCCTGCTGAATTTTTTCACCCCAGCCAGTCGCTTGTCCTTCGCACAAAACTATCCTCACTTCAAAAAGCAGGGTTCGTTGAAGGATGTGGAATTTGACATGATTTGTAAAGATGGCACAGTTTTCCCAGTGCTGGTAAGCGCTACTGCTGTTAATGATGCAGAGGGTAACTATCTATACAGCCGCACCACCCTGTTTGATATCCGCGAACGCAAACAGACCGCGCAAGAACTGGAAGAATCACGTAAAATGCTGCAAACTGTACTAGATACATTTCCGCAACGTGTTTTCTGGAAAGACCGCCAATCACGCTTTCTCGGCTGTAATCCAGCATTTATCGACCATTCTCAACTGACAGCCGATGAAATTATCGGCAAGACCGATTTTGAATTACCTTGGGCAAAGTTGGCACACCTTTACTGTGCAGACGATGAGATGGTGATGAATACTCGAACACCTAAGCTAGGCTATGAGGAGCCATTTGAAGGGGCTAATGGCGAACAACTCTGGCTACGAACTAATAAAATTCCCCTGACCAATAGCGCCAAAGAGGTGATTGGCGTAGTGGTATCTCACGAAGATATCACAGAACGCAAACAAGCCGAAGCACAATTGCGGCAAACGAATGAGCAGCTTGCTAACGCCAATATGGAACTTGCCCGCGCCACTCGCCTCAAAGACGAATTTCTCGCAAACATGAGCCATGAATTGCGAACACCTCTGAATGCGATTTTGGGTATGTCAGAGGGCTTACAAGAAAGTGTATTCGGCTCCATTAATGAAAGACAAGCAAAAGCGATCGCTACTATTGAGTGCAGTGGCAGACATTTACTAGAACTAATCAACGACATTCTAGATTTGTCTAAAATCGAATCTGGCAAACTGGAATTGCAACTAAGTGATGTTTCTGTTAGGAGCCTTTGTGATACCAGCCTTGCCTTTGTCAAACAGATGGCTTTGAAAAAAAGTATTCGTCTTAGTATTCATATTTCTGACAATATTGACAGCATCCAAGTAGACGATCGCTGCCTGCGTCAAGTACTGATCAACCTGTTAAGTAACGCTGTCAAGTTTACGCCAGAATGGGGATCTGTAACGCTAGAAGTCAGGCTGGAGGGGGCAGAGGGGCAGAGGGGCAGAGGGGCAGGGGAGCAGGGGAGCGGGGGAGCAGGGGAAGTAAATTCTTCCTTGTTTTCCTCATCTTTCCCAAATCTCTGCTTCTATATCACTGACACCGGCATCGGTATCGCCCCTGAAGAAATTGGCAAGCTGTTTCAGCCTTTTATCCAGCTTTACAGCAGCCTTAACCGCCAGTACAGTGGCACTGGTCTAGGTTTGGCACTGGTACAAAAGATTATTACCCTACATGGAGGAACAGCAGAGATTCTACGGTTGTCAGGTTTGTCATTTGAACAGCATCAAGGAAAAGTCAATCAAATTTTAGTTGCTGGACAACAACTACAATCGTTGATCGACAGCTTGCTGATTATGGCAAAGCTGGAATCTGGGAAAATGGTTCTCAATTACACAGAAGTAGACCTTTGTACGCTGTGTATGTCAGCATTGGCAGATATTGAGGCGATCGCTAATCAAAAGAACCTGACTCTGATACGCGAACTACCCGAACCTGGTGGTATTGTTGCAGTAGATGCAGTTATCTTTCGTCGAGTGCTGGATAATTTGCTCTCCAATGCCATTAAGTTCTCCCCGTCCAAGTCTCAAGTTACCCTACGGGGAGAGTATTTAGCAGCAGGCGGTGTAAAAGTGCAAGTCGCTGATTCTGGTTCGGGAGTAAGTCTGGAGTTACGACAAATCATTTTCGAGAAGTATGAAATTGGAACTTCGATACCAGAAGTTTCGCAAATTGGTTTAGGATTGGCTTTCTGCAAAATGGCGATCGAGGCACATTCTGGTACAATTACCATCGAAGATAATTATCCAAATGGTAGTATCTTCACTGTACTACTCAAAAATAAATAATTAACTCTCAAGTTACTGCATTTAAGAATTTATAGTATGCTCTTTCTGCTAATGTGACATCTAGTATGAATGGCTTGTCATTACCTATTTGAACAATTTCTAAATGGGGAAAGTCCTTTAGGCAATTATGTTTGCACACCAAATTCTTCTGGATCTACGCCCCAATTTACCCAGCTAATTGCTTCACGCGCTGAGTTCATATTTGGTGGAACTCGCAAGGCGTGAATAAACCCTGTACTAGGGCAAGTCATTTTTAATAAATAAATCGGCTCGATATCCACATTGTTATCAATTCCTAATAGTGTATATTCATGCCAATTATCTAATTCAATAGCTTGCAATTCTTCGCAAATTCTAGCGTAACCGATACCCTGAATTAGTACTCGCCGTAGCTCTGCGTTTTCCTCTGATAAAAGCCATTGAGATTGCCATTGTTCAGGGTGGATCTTACCATATTTTTCAGGTAAGGTTACATCGTGATAGAAGTAAAGGCTAAATCCATCGGCATACTCTATTGCGGGTTCGCCTTCCGCGTGGAGGCGATTTTGATTGTCGAAGCGCAGGTGAAGGGGGCGATCGCATACTATACAAATTTTTTCAAATGTAAAAATCCAACCACAATCCTTAATTATCGCCTGAAATAAATTCCATTTTCTTGAGTTATGAGTACAATTTAACACTGAAATACAAAAATCCTTATCAATTCCATTAAGAAGGATTTTTGTAGGGGAAATACAGCAATCTACTAATGATGCTACATCTTGCTCTGTATCATCTAATTCATTTATTAAAGGTATACCTAAATACAATGAATCTTGCCTTAATAAAATATAAGCATCGCTAGAAAATTCTGCACTTAATTTATTAATAATTTCTATATGTAGGTGTTGATATATCTCACGCAAACCAAAAATTAACTTCCATAATCCTTGATATAACTTATATTCCAATTTGCTCTTCAAGCCACCATTAATAGCAGCCCAAGCAGCATAGGGACTATCAAAAAATAAAATCTCAGGCTTAGATAATCCCACAAATACATAAGCAGCTTTTACCACCTTGGCCGCTTTTTCACGATCAATCCGCTCAGTTGAAAGCGCGATCGCTCTCCACTTCTCCCGATAAACTGGAATCAAAGCCTCTTGCTCAGGCGTTAACTTTTCAATCAGCGACATATCGCCAACCTTCAGGCTCGTATTCCCGTTGAATTTTCACTATCCAATCACCTTGGGGAATAGAAATAGCTTTATGCTCCTCATGGGCAAGCAATGCCGACTCTGAAAACACACGTAAATAAAGTGTGCTATCTTTCTCGTATAATTCGGCGTTTCCCTCAGTAATGCGATGCTTATGCCCCGTAACTTCGCCTTCTGCCAAAGTTAAGTGAGGTAATTTTTGTCCTTCAACCTGTTGCACAGGTAGTAAAATAACATCACCCTGACGAATTGGTTGCATAGTTTTGCTTTCCTGATATAGGTATAAATGCTACTTCGCTTTTCCTCTCAAGTTTGGTTTAATTTTGGCACAAGCTTTATTAAAGTGGGGCATTGGGCATGGGGCATGGGTCATTGGGCATTGTGAAGAGGAAGGATAAGGAGAAAGACTTGTTATAAGTACTCACTCAAGTCACCTTGTCTCCCTGTTCCTTGCTTTCTCATCTTCCATGCCCAATGCCCCATGCCCCATGCCCAATTTCCCAATTAAAGAATATTTTGAAAACTGTAGTCGCCAATTATGCGTTAGATAAGTTAAAGATTGAAATAGCTGGAAATTCAGACCCAGCGTATCCTCATTTATCCTCTGGGACAGACTGGGCATTAAGTTCAGCGGATTTTCTCCCAAACAGGCAGTTTATGTGAGGATTAAATCACCGCCCTAAGCGTGACCATTTATCTTGACAATTTGTAAAAGTTACCTCAATTTGACTGTTTAGCTTAGTAGCTCTTCTTTTTATTGAAATTTCCATGTCAACTCTCGTCATCGTCGAATCTCCAACCAAAGCTCGTACCATTCGCAACTACCTGCCAGCAGGCTATCGGGTGGAGGCGTCTATGGGTCATGTGCGTGACCTACCCCAGTCGGCTAGTGAAATTCCCGCTGCCGTCAAAGGGGAATCATGGGCACAGCTAGGGGTAAATGTGGACGCCGACTTTGAACCGGTATATGTTGTCCCGAAAGACAAAAAGAAAATTGTTACCCAGCTCAAAGATGCCCTCAAGGATGTAGATGAACTGATTCTGGCAACAGACGAAGACCGGGAAGGTGAAAGCATTAGTTGGCATTTATACCAACTACTGAAGCCGAAAGTTCCGACTAAGCGGATGGTGTTTCACGAAATTACCCAAGAGGCGATCAAAAAAGCTCTGAAAGACTGCCGCAATATTGATGAGCAGTTGGTTCGCGCCCAAGAAACGCGGCGGATTTTAGATCGGCTTGTCGGCTATACCCTGTCTCCCCTGCTATGGAAAAAAATCGCCTGGGGATTATCTGCTGGGCGGGTACAATCTGTAGCTGTGAGGCTTTTAGTTACTAGGGAACGCCAACGCCGCGCTTTCCATGAGGGTACATACTGGGATTTGAAAGCTAGTTTGTCAAAGGAAAAAACCCCCTTTGCTGCCCAGTTGGTAACACTGGGAGGAACCAAAATTGCTAACGGCAGCGATTTTGATGCCGCAACCGGACAAATTACCGCAGGTCGTAATGTCTTGTTGCTAAACGTTGAACAAGCGGTAGCCCTCAAGGAACGCCTAACTGGGAAAACCTGGAATGTTAACGACATCGAAGAACGCCCAGTCACGCGCAAACCGTCGCCACCGTTCACCACTTCGACGTTGCAACAAGAATCTAACCGGAAACTGCGTCTCTCAGCCCGTGACACAATGCGGGTTGCCCAGAATTTGTACGAGCAAGGGTATATTACCTATATGCGGACAGATTCGGTGCATTTGTCAGACCAAGCGATCGCAGCTGCTCGGAGTTGTGTAGAAAAGCTCTACGGTCAACAATACCTCAGTCCCCAACCCCGGCAATACACCACCAAATCCAAAGGCGCACAAGAGGCGCACGAAGCAATTCGTCCAGCGGGTAGCACCTTCCGCACCCCCCAAGAAACTGGTTTGGGCGGTCGGGAACTTGCCGTTTACGATTTGATTTGGAAGCGGACTGTCGCTTGTCAAATGGCTGATTCCCGGCAAACTCAAATTACCGTGCAATTGCAAGTCGAGGATGCTGGATTCCGTTCTTCTGGCAAACGAATTGAATTTCCCGGATACTTACGCGCCTACGTTGAAGGTTCAGACGACCCAGAAGCAGCACTGGAAGACCAGGAAGTAATTTTACCAAATCTGAAAGTGGGCGATCGCCCCGATTGTACAGAACTGGAAGCCGTTGGACACGAAACCCAACCGCCAGCTAGATACACCGAAGCAACTTTAGTGAAAACCTTAGAAAGCGAAGGTATCGGTCGTCCCAGTACTTACGCCAGCATCATTGGCACCATCATCGACAAAGGTTATGCCCATTTAGTAAGTAACGCTCTTATTCCTACCTTCACCGCTTTTGCAGTCACCGACTTGCTGGAAAAACATTTCCCGGATGTTGTCGATCCCAGTTTTACCTCGAAGATGGAGCAAACTCTCGATGATATTGCCACAGGTGAAGCGAAATGGCTACCCTACTTGCAGCAATTCTATCTGGGAGACAAAGGACTGGAAACGCTGGTAAAAGAGCAGGAAAGTCAGATTGATGCCACCAAAGCTAGGACTGTAGAACTTGAAAATTTAGATGCCAAAGTCCGCATTGGAAAATATGGCCCCTACATTGAAGTCGAAAACGGTGAGGGGGTGATCACCGCCTCAATTCCCAAAGACTTGACACCAGCCGACCTCGACCCCAAACAGGTAGAAGTATTGCTGCGGCAAAAAATCACAGGCCCTGACCAGGTAGGCCGCCATCCCGAAACTGGCGAACCGATTTATGTGAAAATTGGTGCTTACGGGCCTTATGTGCAATTGGGTGACAAAACCGACGAAAACCCCAAACCAAAACAAGCCTCCCTACCCAAAGGTGTTACCCCAGAAACCGTTACCCTGGAAATGGCTGTTGGTCTATTGGCACTACCTCGGACATTAGGAGTTCATCCAGTTACTGGCGGCAAAATTCAAGCAAGTTTAGGACGCTTTGGCCCTTATGTGGTTCATGACCAGGGTAAGGAGGGGAAAGACTACCGCTCCCTGAAAGCTGCCGATAATGTATTGACAATTAACCTAGAACGTGCACTAGAACTGTTATCCGAACCCAAAAAGGGGCGCAGTTCCACCAACAGCAAGTCAAAGGCAGCCTTACGCGAATTAGGTACGCATCCAGAAGATGGAGAAACAATTAACATCTACGATGGCCCCTATGGCCCTTACATCAAGCATGGCAAAACCAATGTCAGTATCCCAGAAGGTCAAACGGTAGAAGATGTAACCCTGGCGGCGGCGCTGAACTTGTTGGCAGCTAAGACATCGACCGGAAAATCGACTCGCAAAACGAGTAAATCAACGACTTCCAAATCTAAGTCAACTGCGAAATCATCAACAACCGCTGCAAAGAAAAAGGGTACAGAAAACTAGTGGTAAGTCAAACAATTTTGGATTTTAGATTTACGCTAGCGTAGCGTTAGCGACAAAGGCGTGTCTTTGAGATTTATTTCGCCCATAACGGGCAAGGCATGAATCTCAAAATTCTCTTAATCCAAAATCTAAAATCTAAAATTCCTACTCAATAGTCTATCTAAAGTCCGATTTTTAACTCTTGACCCTTGATATCCATCCTTGATAGGATACAGTTCATTAGGTTCAAGTGTGATACTCTAAAAAGTAAGGGAAAACACAACGCTAAATTTTAGAAGTGGCTTATGTCCCAAATGCGGGCCCAAATGCAAGATTGTGTATCAGCCCGATTGGAAGCCAGAGGTGCGAAAGTATGTTTTTTTCTGCGTACCTGTTAATCAAAAATTGAGGTAGTATCTCAGGAGCGATCGGTTCATGGACTATATAGAAAAGGTGCTGGAAAAGCTTAAGGAATTAGCTCGTAGGTTAATTGAAAGCCTATTAGGGCCAGAGGCTGAACCGGAACCGGAACTGATTCCGATTCCTGTGAACGATCGCTCGCGCCGTCGCCACTAACCCCACAGTGGTAAAGTCGGCGTTAGAACCCTTAAGTATTCTGGCACTGCACGGGCCAAACTTAAATTTGCTAGGACAGCGAGAACCAGGAATTTATGGTTCGCTGACACTAGATGAAATTAACCGCCTGTTAGAAGAAGAAGCATTCAAATTACAGGCGAAAGTTTTTCCTTTGCAGTCAAATCATGAAGGAATTTTGGTAGATAGTATTCATGGCGCGTTAGGGCAACATCAGGGAATTCTGATTAATGCAGGAGCATACACCCATACAAGTGTGGCCTTGCGAGATGCGATCGCTGCTGTTAACTTGCCCACAGTGGAAGTACATCTAAGTAACATTTACCGCCGGGAAGAATTTCGCCATCATTCTTATATCGCTCCAGTTGCGATCGGGCAAATAAGTGGTTTTGGCGTTCAAAGTTACTTATTGGGCTTACAAGCTTTGATAGAACATTTAAGAGTTAGGAGTTAGGAGTTAGGAGTTAGGAGTTGGTAGTAAAGTTAGGAATTAGTAATATTTCATTAACTCCTCACTTTTAACTACATAATTTATGCGTTACTCTCCTATAAGTCGGTTTAAAGGAACTTTACTTGGGGCATTCCTGGGAGGAAGTTTAGCTCCTAGTGGTAAAGTACAGTTTGAGAGTTACCCAGATTTAGGCAGAGTAGCAATTCTGGGTATCCAGAGTTTGATTGCCTTGGGTAGATTAGATTTAGATGATTGGATAGAGCGTCAGCAAGAAGAATTTCCTCATTTAGTAGGAACTGATGACATTTCGATAAAAATAATTATTGCCACATTACCAGTAGCACTTTTTTTTCACGAAAATCCGATTAAGCTCCGACAAAACTTGCTGCGTGTGCTGAAAATTTGGGAGGATGACCCAGTAATCAGGGATGGAACACTAGCAGTAGGATATGCGATCGCTCTTGCCCTAACTGAAAAACTTGACCCTCTAACTCTTATCCCACAAACAATTTCTTTTATCGGAGAAACACCGACATCAATACCAAAAAAATTATTAAGAGTCCAGACTTTATTAGAGCAAGGGGCTGGATTATCAACAGCCCAAGCCGAGTTTGCTAAGGAAGAAAAACTCAGTAACAGTATTGCTATGGCATTTTACTGCTTTTTGAGTACCTTAGAAGACTTTCGCCTAACAGTTTTACAGGCTACTCACAATCACAATTATCAACTGCAAGGTGCTACGCTTCTAAATTCACAGGCTACAGGTGCAATTACTGGTGCTTTGTCGGGAGCATATAACGGGATAGGTGGAATTCCCGTAAATTGGCAATTGCTCTTGCAGAGGAATTCTCCAGTATGGGGATTAACTAGCTTTTCCCAAGTGTTAGAATTGACCGATGCATTTGTGGGGGTGTGGTCAGGAGTGTATAATCTTACCTTAAACCCAAAAGAGTTAACAGAGGAGGGATGTGAGGTGGCTTTGCTTTCAGTTTACGCAGCTCCTCGCGTTATTCGGTCGCGTTAATCTTAAATTAACCAGATAAGGGGTTAAAAGTAGGTAAACTTCCGCCACCGTGTATTAATCTCATATACTAGAATTTTTCAGTAAACCCTCGGACTGATTTTGTAGCTAGCTATTGTGGTAAATCAGCAATAAAAAAGCCCCCGCTACCAAGTTGCAGCCGCAGATCGAACTTTCCTGATGATTGTCTTTTTTGAGCTATCAAAGTCGGCAATTGCAGGTAGAGATAATGAAAATGCATCAATTTTTGCAGTTCTTGAACCAGCAATTGACTCACTGGCGGCGACAGTACAAAACACTACGCCGTAAAGGAAAGTTAATAAGAAGTCCCAAAGGTAAAACCCATAGAAGGGAACTTCTAAGGACTATGCTCAAGAATGTATTCCTGTTTTTATCAAAAACCAATGAGAAAAGCGAACGCCGAAAACAAGAAAGAGCGCTAAGGTCAAAGGCAAAATCTGTCAAGATTAAGAGTAGTATTTGTACAGTCGGTTTAGATTGGGCATATAAACAGCGTTACTCGGTGATTTTGGCGATCGCTGTAGTGTCCCTTACAGGTATTATTGGTCATAAATTATACAATCAGACTCAACTCCAAGTAGGACATCCCGCGCCCCAAACGATTACAGCGCCTTACACAGCTAGCATCGAAGATAGGAAAAAAACTGAAGCCGAGCGCAAAGCCGTCAGCACAAGCTCCTTACAGGTGTTGATGCTTGATGCGCGAATCAACGAAAAAATTAACGAAAATTTGCAACAACTTCTAGATGATGGCAACGAAATTCGCGCTGTTGCTGGAGCTTTTCCTTTTTTCGATCCTGTAGTTTTATCCATTTCTAGCCAACGTTACCTCCGCTCTTGTCCTGACTTGGAATGGCAAGCACTGCTATCGGCTGTAGAAAATAGTAACAATCAGCAGAAGAAGGGAATCGGACAAACTACCGCTTCATCCAATCAGAAACGCCAGCCGCGCATCACATCCAAATCTGATTCCCAGAGTTCAAAAAAGACAGAGCCAGTAGATTTTTCTCAAAACACTGATTTTACTCAAGGAGTAGCAGAACTAGAATCTTACCGTCTCACAACTTCTGAGAAAAACTTGTCTTTACTAATTGGCAAAATTTATCAAACACGCCAAAGATATACCCAAGCCACTGCCAAACTTCTACAGTTAGAGACTGTTGGTGCAGAAGCAGTATACGAGGAATCTCTACTTTTAGATTTGTCAGATGTGGAATGGGAAAAAACACAATGGGGAATCCATCAGAGTACAGAACGGATTCTCACCCAAGGGATTCCACAGGGACTACCAAAAAATATCTTACAGGATGCGGTGAGTTTACAATTACAGACCTTTGTACCAGAATCTGCTGAAACTTTGGCAAAGAATCTGTTGTTAGCTGTACTCAAGCCGAATCTGCAAAAAGATGAAGAACAAACTAGACAAAACGCTCAAAAGGCTGCGGCTGTTGTGCCATCTGTGATGGTGAAGGTACGGCATGGTGAGGTGATTGTCAAAAGAGGAGCGCAGATTACTGCATGGGACTTTGAGGTGCTGGAGCATTATCGCCTGATTCGCCGGGAGGTAAAGTGGCAGGAGTTGGTGAAGTTAGGAGGCATTATTGCGATCGCTATTGGTATTTTTGTCTGGGTAGAACGCCATATTGATTACGAATTGCGACAACGCGATCGCCTATTAGTATTATTGCTAACTCTAAGTGTGCCAGGAGTAATCGTTATCGGATTGCCCTATACCACCTGGAGCGCCCTTGGTTTATTGTTGGGAAGCTTTTACGGCCCCACTTTGGGGTTGACAGTTGTCGGCCTGCTGTGGCCGATATTAGGCATTAGTTTGGATATGAGCAAGGCTGCGCTTTTAGCTGGTGTCGGCGGAGGAATATTAGGTAGTTATATTGCCCACCGATTGCGATCGCGTGAAGAATTGGCATTATTAGGCGTTGCGATCGCCTTAACTCAAGGTGGCATTTACCTGTTTGTTAAAATCTTAATTGGTCAAATATTTGGTTCAACTTGGTATATTGTCTTCCAAGAAGCGGGATTATTTGCTTTATCCGGCTTAGGCTGGAGTGTTATCGCCTTGGGTTTGAGTCCTTATCTAGAAAAAGTTTTTGATTTAGTTACCCCAATTCGCCTAGCAGAACTGGCGAACCCTAACCGCCCTTTATTAAAACGACTTGCTACTGAAACTCCGGGAACTTTTCAACATACGCTGCTTGTAGCTACCCTTGCTGAAGCTGCTGCAAAAGAATTAGGATGCAATGTTGAACTAGTCAGGGCTGGTACATTATATCACGATATTGGCAAAATGCACGACCCTCTTGGCTTTATTGAAAATCAAATGGGGGGGCCGAATAAACACGATACAGATATTAAAGATCCTTGGAAGAGTGCAGAAATTATCAAAAAGCACGTAAGTGAAGGGTTGGTAATGGCGCGTAAACACCTTTTACCTACGGCGATTCAAGCTTTTATTCCAGAGCATCAGGGAACGATGCTGATTGCTTATTTCCATCACCAAGCCCAGCAAATGGCTCAGTCAGATCCAAGTTTAACTGTAGACGACGCAGACTTTCGTTACGATGGCCCAATTCCCCAATCACGGGAAACCGGAATTGTCATGTTAGCAGATTCTTGCGAAGCAGCGCTGCGATCGCTGCAAGCATCGGCTAAATCTGGGGGAGAAAAGCGATCGGTTAAAGATGTCTCCACAGAACAAGCTTTGGCAATGCTCAATAATATCCTGCGTGCCAAGTGGCAAGACAATCAACTCGTAGATTCAGGACTAAAACGGGAAGAGATGTCACAAATTGCCCAGATATTTGTGGATGTTTGGCAGCAATTTCATCACAAACGCATTGCTTATCCTAAGTTGAAGACTAGTAGCGCTGCGCGGAATTCGTAATGCGATATCTAAGATGGGCTACGCCTACGCATATCTGTTGATAATCTTGTTAAGAGGTTTTTTTGAGGTGCGATCAAAGTGAAAATAAGAATCGCAGTTCATTGCAAAAGAGAGATATAAGAGTAGATTTGGGCAATATAAATAGCAGATACAGGCTATGAGTTCTCATAGACGGTGGCAAGGGTTATACATCATTGAGTAAATTCTTGAATTGTCGTTTGTCACTCAACGCTGGATCGCTGCAATTTAACCCCAATAGAGTAAACCTTATGCTAAATAGTAGCAAAAAAATTATTTCTCCATCGGAAAAGGCTCATCCGCAAGAAGCTAATATTCAGGAACTTCTTGAGATTCAAGAGCAATTGAGAGATGCTTTGAGAACGATTACAAAAGATTTGGAGAATAAGCTTAAGCCAGAAGAACTACAGGTTATCAAGGCTGAGTACAAAGCACTCATCGATCTATTTGAAACTCTCAAAGATGGAAAGATCAAAATCGTATTATTTGGTAAGACTAATGCGGGTAAATCGTCCGTAGCAAACTCCATTCTTGGTGCTGATGTTTACAACATGGATGTAGGCATGGGAGCAGAAGTGAAGGCTGATGGAATTATCGACTACGGTAAGTGGAGGATCATTGACAGCCCAGGTTTTATGTATTCAAGCTCTGACAACAATCAAGCCTTGCAAGAGATTAAACGCAGTCATGGACGAATTTTTGTTGTTGATTCTGAGCCATTTAAACCTGAACTAGAGATGTTTGACAATGTGGCAAGTTTCTTCCAGGCTCCAACAATTGTTTTCTTTAACAAATGGGACTCTGTGGAGAGAAATATGCCTACCAAAGATCGCGAGAAAGTTCGGCAACTCGTGATTCAGAAGATGTCTCGGTATGTTGAAGACCCGGAAAGAGACATTATATTCGGTTCAGCCCGGACTTATGATCCACAACTCGATACATTCGTTCGTCAAGATAATCCAAAGCTGATCGAGCAAATGTACGACATGGCAGGCGATTTAGGTTTGGTTGTTAACATTATCAATCCTGCTGAAAAAATGAGCAGTAAGATTAACTCCCGGCTTTACGAAATTCGTGAAACTGCTGCACGCAGAATCATTAGTACCTATGCAGATTTATGTGCCTGGGGTTCAATACTTCCATTTTCCTCTGTGACGGCCACTCCATACCTTCTAGCCAAGATGAATCATGCAATCTGCAAGGTGATGGGAATGAATGAAGAGCAAACACTGCAAGCAAGTAATAATATCTCTACCGTATTTAATGAGGCAATCACCCGATCGGCAGGTGTTGAAATTGCTTGGTCAGCCGCAGCAATTGTACTGGCTCCACTTGCCGTACCTCTTGCAGTATGGGGAACTTATGCAGAGTGGGATAATAATGTTCTTCGAGTTCAAGTTGTTGGCGAAGCTCTTCTGGAATACATTCGTTTAGACTTCAAACCAATTAGCGACATTAATACGTTGTTTGAGCAGATGAAAGAAAAAATCAAGAATCAAAAACTTTACTCAATTAAGTGAACGAGACATTAATGGTATTAAAACGGCTGTGATGCAAGCCCAGTCTAATAGCACGTTGTTAGAGCGGTGAGTAAAGTCCTTCAACTTCATTTCGGTGATATATTATCGCCGCTCACTTTCTTTTCCTGGGCGATCACCCTTTGTACCATTTAGTCGAGATGCCTCAGATTTTGCAGCAGAAGTAGAACTTCCATCCTTTCTAGCAAGTTCAGCCATCCATTTTTTAGTTCCAAATATTCCATTCATCAAAGCAGGAATACTCAAATCTACATCTAAGGTTTTCCAGTGTAATCCCTCACCAGAAGGTGTTACCTCTACTTCTGCTAAGTCCTTGACTGAAGCGCCTGCTAGGCCTTGTCCTACGTCTGAAGGGAACCCAAACATACATTTGTTGGACAATAAAACTATAATCATTCCTAAATAAGGATCATAAAAAGCACGAGTAGCCCGTGGTTCAGATGTAGCGATCGCATCTGAGTTTGCTCTGGCATTAGCTAGCTTTTCTTCTACTACTTCTGTAGCCGCAATCTTCTTAACCATGATATTCTCGCCACTTTTTTAGTAGTTCCAATTGGTGATCTGCAACCAACTGTAAGGCTTTTACCGCATCTTTATCACTCATTCCTGGGGATACCCAAACCCACTCTGGAGCTAGGTTTTCATCTCCTATATTGATTTTTGCCCTCCGCCCCCTTTAAAAACATGCACATGAGCAGGAATATGATCGTTAAGGTAGATACGAACCTCAAAACCGCCTTTTCTTAAAATTGTTGGCATTTAATATCTTAATTTTATCAGATATAACCTAAGCGCTTGGGTTTATCAATAGATTGAGTACCCAATATTCAATCCCTAATTCTCACTACATCGCACACCAGCCAAGATAAAATTAACTGCTGCTTGAGTATGCTGCTCAATCATTTCTGAACTTAGTAGTTGCAAATCGGGTCTAGTATGTTTGATATTTTCGTAAGCGTTGAAGTACATATTACAAACTCCAATAATATGCAGAGTGGTGATAAATGGATCAAGTTGACGGAAACAACCTTCTGCCATCCCGCGCTCTAAAATCTCGATCAGATAGCTAAAATTTTCTTGCCAATTCCCCTCTTTAAAATACTTCCCCTGATTTTGGTTTGCTTCTTGGAACCAAAGCATTCCTCTGTGCGGATGAGCAGCTTCGTAGGCGATCGCTTCTTTAACTAGCAGTTTCAAGGCTTCCTCTGGTGGTAACCGATCCAGATTTAGCTGCCCAAACCCTTCGTGCATCTCTACCGCGGGACGTTGCAGAACAGCTTGATATAGTCCTTCCTTGCTCTGGAAATAGTAGTAAATCATCGCTGTGGTGACACCTGCACCTCTAGCGATCGCTCCTGTCCGCGCCCCTTGAAGTCCATTTCTGGCAAACTCCGCTTCCGCCGCATCGAGAATCTGCTTTTTCGTCGCTTCTGCATCGCGCACCTGACGCGGCTTTTTAGATGAGAATTTTGACTGCGTTGAACGACCCACATTGCTCCATCATCATAACGAAAATATATTAACTAAAAACTTGGTTAATAGTTGACATATAAAATGAAATTTATTAAATTAATATTCATTAACTAAAAAATTAGTTAACTGTATAACTTGTCTATGGAGTAGCCGAAGTTAGCCGATCAAATGCTCGGTAGTATTAGTTCGTCCATTGTAGACAAGACTTTAGTTATCCCAATTTACATTCAAAAGAGTGATGTAGAACAGGTGACACCAGCTTATCTACAACTTTTAAGTTTCAAGATTCCGTTACCTTTTGCTAACGCATCTAGCGACTTTTCAAACAATTTTTAAAATTTTGGAGAAAAAATGGAACCAATTTTACCTGGTGCACCTTGGTTAATCGCGCACAAATCTATATTGGGAGTGAATAAACCCAATAAAATCACATTAAATGGATTGGACTATGTTATTTGGCAAAACCAAAAAGGCGAAGTGTTTGCCCTTGATAACATTTGTCCGCACATGCAAGCCCCCTTATCAAACGGTTGGATTTGTCAAGCAAGAGATACTATTACTTGCCCTTTTCATGCACTAGAATTTGATGGACAAGGTAGACTACAGCAAGGAGATAAAAAAGACATTCAGCCAATTAGCAAACGATTAGAGTTAATTATTAGAAATAATTGCATCTGGACTTATGGTGGATTTGAGCCAAGATTGCCCCTCCCAGATTTGCATCAAAAAATTGTAGATGAATACGACTTTATCGGAGTAACTGGGGACAAAAGTATTCAAGGTAATTTTTTGAGTAACCTGATGGTTAACTATGACTATAACCACCAGAATGGTACTCATAAAGAACTATTTAAAATTACATCTTGTAATGTAAGTAATTTTGAAGACAAAGGATACTATTCCACAGTCAAACAAGAACTGACAAGAGCCAACAACACGCTAGGAGAAATTATCAAAAATCCTATTTTGGGAATCTTCCCGAAAACGCTTGCTAACACACTCGAATACGCTTTTCCTTCAACTACAGCTTTGTTGGCTAAAACCCCTATTGGTGATATTGCTCAAATTCATATTCTCTACCCGAAAACAGAAAAAATTACCAAGACGTTTATTTTGATGTATGCCAAAATCGTCAATCCTGTGATGAAATTTCTGTTTAAACATTCAGTTTTACAAGCAGCAGCCACAGTTATTGAACAGGATACAGGTGCAGTTGAAAGTTTGTATCCTCGACAAAAACCAAAAATCAGATTGCCAAATGAAGAGATTATGTTCTACGCAGAAAAACTCTACCAAAATTGGTAATTTGGATTTGCAAAGCCTAACTGCGCTTTACAATTAAACTGTAGCTAATTACTGCTGGAGGTACTCAAATATGCGGCAGCTAAAATCAGCCGAGGAAATGCCTGGTAGTTATGGCTTGCCCATCTTGGGGGAGACTTTAGAAATATTTCGGGATTTAGAACTGTATCTATGGCGAAGATTCCAGCAGCATGGTTCAGTTTTTAAAACGAGCCTCATGGGGCGTAAACGTGCTTATTTAATTGGGCCTGATGCTAATCGGCTGGTACTGGTGGAACAGGCGGAAAATATGTCGTCGCGGATCGGGTGGTATTTCTTAGAATCAACATTTGGCAACAATATTTTATTACAAGATGGGGAAGAACATCGCCTAACTCGTCGCTTAATGTATCCAGCATTTCACGGCAAAGCGATCGCTACATATTTCGACACCATCCAAAACATCGTGCAAGACTTCCTCAAAGATTGGGGACGGGGAACGATTTCCTTAAATTCTAGTTTCCGTCAGCTTACCCTGATGGTTGCGACTCGCCTATTTTTGGGAAGTCAGAACAAGAGCGAAGTTGAGCAAACTAGTCAGTGGTTTACACAACTGCTAGAGAGCAGTATGGCGATATTCAAATTGAATTTCCCTTTTACTTTATATGGTCGCGGTCAAAATGCTAGGGGTAAGTTAGTAGCTTTCTTGCGTCAAGCGATCGCACAGCGTATCGAGCAAGGTAACTTAGAAGAATCAAAAGATGTTTTGGGATTACTGCTAGCCGCTGTTGATGAAGATGGCAATAAGTTGAGCGAAGCACAGATAATCAACGAGGCATTATTATTACTATTTGCTGGACATGAGACAACAGCCTCATTGCTGACTTGGGTAATCTTTGAATTAGGTAATCACCCAGAATGGCGAGAGCGACTGCGTAAAGAACAATTAGCAGTTGTGGGAAATAATCCCCTTAATCTGTCTCATCTCAAACAACTTCCAGATTTAACCAACGTTTTAAAAGAAGTAGAACGGCTTTATCCGCCAGTGTATGCCTATAATCGTGGAGTTCTCAAGGATATTGAGTATGCAGGTTATCGCATCCCAGCAGGTTGGTTTGTGACCATCTCACCGATGCTGACTCACCGTTTACCAGAACTGTACACCGAACCCGATCGCTTCGACCCCGATCGCTTTGCACCACCTCGTGAAGAAGATAAGAAACATCCTTTAGCACTAATGGGTTTTGGTCATGGTTCGCACCGATGTCTAGGCATGGAATTTGCCCAAATGGAAATGAAAATCGTGCTTTCCACACTGCTTCGCCATCATGACTGGACAGTAAAACCTGATTATTCTGCGATCGCTCCAATTCGTCAGCCTTCTAAAGTTAAAGAGACTCTCCAAGCATATATTGAGCCTTTGCATAGCAAGCTAAATTTTTAACATGATAAAAAGTTCGATTTGGTGGAGAAACCAAAAAAAAGGTAAGTATAACTGCTACAACTTTCAGGCAGTGTTAGACTGTTCAGTTTTTAGGGAATCCTATATCTGAAACTTTATAATACTTGTCAGTCAAGAGGTATGAAAATCACAGGGACAATCAATAGTATTAGTATCCGAGAAGGTAAAGCACCTTATGGCTTTATTGTTCCTGATACAGCAATACCTGGCCACGAGGGAGACATACGTTTCTTCGCAGATAGATTAGTTGGAATCGTGATTAAAGATTTAAAAAAAGGGAATTTAGTAGAATTTGTTGTCAAAGAATGGAATAAAAAAGATGGTACTGTGGAAAAAGTTGCTGAGGAAGTATATTTTCTGAATGAGAATAATAGACTTACGGGGGTTATTAACTGGCTAAATCACGAAGAAGGTAAAGGTTTTCTTAGACCTGACAAGTCCTTAAATAATCAAGATAAAGACTTACTATTCTTTAAGCAAGACTTAGAGGAAATTACAATCGAAAATCTTTCTAAAGGAGATAAATTAGAGTTTAAATTACAAAATATAAATTATAAAGATGGAAAAGTCGTAAAAGCTGTTAAGAATATTCGTTTGATTTTACCCGATTTACCTAAAAAATCGGTATCAGTTAACAAGAAAACTGTTGATAATTTGAATGTTAAAGATATCAAATTAGAAATTAGTTCATGCTTGGGTAATTGCATTAAGCTTTCAGACTCAGCAGAATTTGAGGATTATGTATTTATGGTTCTCAGGCTTCTCGGTATCCATAACTTGTATCAATATGACAAAAAAAATCAAGCTGGTAGAGCGGATGGTTTCTTTATAATTGGAAGCCTTGCAGTCATGTATGATTGTACGCTTAGAAAAAATTTTGATGAATATAAAAAAGACCAGATTGAAAACTATGTAAATAAATTAAAAAATTCTCAGATGACAATTGATATAAGACTTACAGATGGCGGGGGAAAGAAAAAAACTCTGCAAATTCAAGGTAAAAATCGTCAAGTCTGGATAATTACCCAAGAAAGTACTAGAGAATTATATGATGTTGATGGTATTCGTATTAAGGAAATTGCAGTGCAAGATTTAATTCAAATATTCAATAAAAGACTATATTCAGATGCATTTGAAGAAGATGAACTATCTGCACACCTTGCGGTGATTGATAAAAATTGATTTTACTCTTTTATAAAATTTATTCCAATTTATATACTGAGCTAAAACCTCATCTCGATAAATAGATAACCTAGTATGTCAACCAAGTGCTACGCTACAGTTAACAAGATTGAGAGGCAACTATGACTGCCCTGATTCTAAACCTCAGCCCCACCATTGAACTAACAGATGAGCAGTTCTTCCAACTGTGTCAAAATAATCGAGATTTGCGACTTGAGCGCACAGCAGAGGGAGAATTAATTATCATGCCACCAACTGGATGGGAAAGTGGAAATCGAAATAGTAGATTGACACAGCGCTTAGGTAATTGGGCTGACGCTGATGGCACAGGTTTAACTTTTGACTCTTCAACGGGTTTTAAACTCCCCAATGGTGCAAATCGCTCTCCAGATGCATCTTGGGTCAGCCGAGAGCGATTAGAAGCCCTGAATCCAGACCCCGACAAATTCCTACCACTCGCTCCAGATTTGGCGGTAGAATTACGCTCTGCTTCAGACAGCTTAAAGACAGTGCAAGAAAAAATGCAGGAATACATTGACAACGGTGTGCGTTTAGGATGGCTGATCGATCCGCAAAACCAACAGGTAGAAATTTACCGTCCAGGACAGGATATTGAGGTTTTGCAATCGCCTACTAGCTTATCAGGAGAGGATGTATTGCCTGGATTTGTGCTGGATTTGACGCAGATTTTGAGTTAAGCGATCGCTCAATTTCACTCATTTCAAAATCGGCAGAACTTGCAACTCTAATGTAATACAAATTTACAGACAAATTAATATTGACTTAAAACTAAAAACGCTGTTTGGAATAACCCAACAACAAAACCTAAAACACCACCTAAAGTTACAATCGCCTGCAATTCATTTTTGACAATTCCCTCAATTGCAGCTTCTAAATCAGCAGGTGAAGTTGATTTGACACGATCGACTATCACTTGATCTATTGACAAAATCGGAATTGCTTGCGACACAATTGCTTCTAAATCTTTTTCCAAATACTTCTCTAAAATTAGAGCTAATTCTTGACTCATGACTTCTAAAGAAGTACTGACAACTGGTGAAGTACTAACACGATTCAGCAAGACTACAGCAATATTTTCCCAATCAACAGAATCAGTTAATCCTTGTAAAAAATCGCTGCCACTATTTTGCAGGTAATGGCGGACACTTTCGCGGGTGGTTTTTCGGAGTTGACGAACCGTACCCATTGGCAAGTTTTGTAATGATAAATTTTGCAGTAATTTCCGAATGCGATCGCGCATTTGCAAATCTTGAGTCAATTCCTGCAAGCGAGTATTAGCAACCTCTTTTTCATCCAAACAAAAAGTTCGTAGCCGTGTAAGAGTATTACGTAAGCCAAACAAATTTGCTACTACCCAATAAGTTCCACTGGTTTTTTCGCGGAAGCCTTCATCGATAATTTGAATCGTGCGATCTGTCAAAAAATCAACTATCGTTTGGCGTAAAAGATCCGGCGGTAAAACTACTTGCAACAACCAATCAGCAAGCCGTGTAGCTTGTTCTTCACTCAGTTGAAATTCCAGCAATATCTGGTCAAAAATTTGATTGATCTGCGCTTCTAAAAAATCTTCACGCCGCGCTAAAACCTTAAGCAACCGTGGCAAAGATTCTCCTAATAAATCCCGCAAAATTCCCGCTACAATTTTGGCACTTTTCTCGTTTTTATCTGTTTTGATTTGTTCAATTGCTAACCGCAACAACCAAAGAATTGCTGATTGCACGCGTTCTGTTTGCAACAAACGCCGCGCCAAATTTTGCAATTCTTGCGGTGTCAAAAGTGACCCCATGATTGTCTTAGAAATGTTCAAAGCCAAACGTTCCTGGTTGCGGGGAATCAATCCAGGGGTGAAGGGTACTCTTCGTCCAGCAATATAAATTGCTTGATAAGGACGGAACAACATTTTGATGGCTATATCATTTGTGAAATAGCCAATAATTCCACCCAGTACCGGGGGAGACACATAAAGCCAAAGATGAGACCAGTCCAAGGGAAGAATTAAAAAAGTTAGGAATTTAAAGTTAGGAGTTAGGAGTTAACAGTAGAGACGCGATTAATCGCGTCTGTACAAGAGTTAAGAGTTAGGAATGATAAATTTTAAATGAGAATTTATCACTACTCATAATTCATAACTTTTAACTAATAACTCCTAACTTACTAAGCACTAGCACTCCCATCATACCGTTCGCAATGGGGTAGTGTGTGGCAACTGCAAAACCAACTTGATGAGCTAACTCTATTTGCTCTTTACCGATGGGAAAGCGATCTAAGCTGGGACTGATGTAAGCATATTCTTCTTTTAAGCCTAAATAATTGGCAACTGGTACCACAAAACCGTCCAGATACCACTGTTGAAAGGCGCGTAGCTGAGGATTACTCGGTCGATGAAAGTCTAAAATTGCGGCTTTAGCTCCCGGCTTCAAAACCCGGTATAACTCTTGGAGACTGCGGGGAATATCTTTAACATTTCTTAAACCATAGCCCATTGTTGCGGCATCAAATTGGTTATCGTCAAAGGGTAAATTGAGGACATCAGCTTCTACCCAGCTGATAGCAGGTTGCGGGTACTGCGAATGTGAGCGTTCTTTAGCCTTTTCTAGCAGGTTTGGAGAAAAATCCACTCCATACACCTGTCCTGTTGCTCCGATACGCCGTGCCAAACGTAAAGCTAAATCACCGCTACCGCAACACAAATCTAATGCAGTATCTCCTGGTTTAGCTGCACTCCATTTTACTGCCATTTCCTTCCAGATTCGATGCTGCCCCAGACTCAACCAATCGTTCAACTGGTCATAAACTGGAGCAATACGGTTAAAAATGGACTGAATTTCGTTAGTCATTGGTCAATAAGTCATTGGTCACTAGTCATTCGTCATTTGCCAAGGATAAAGGACAAATGACTAATGACAACTACACAATACCTTAATGAGAGTGACTACTAGTCAGAGCGATCGCCACCAGTTGCGCTGATAAATTAATTAGCACTAATTCATCTTCTCGCAAAGTGCAAGGTTGTTTCCACTGTAGCGACAATACACCTAAAAGTTGATTGCGGTAGCTAATTGGGATGACTAAGTGTGCTTGCACGCCGGTATTTTGGTAGTGAATCGCATCAACTAATTTAGTGTCTTTAAGTACATTTAAGGAAACTTGCATTTGTCCCGTGGCGATCGCTTCCCTGGTTAGTGGGTCAAGAGATAGCCAATTTTCTATTGTACCTGTATAACTGTAAGTTCCTTGAGTTGCAACCAGAGTATTTCCATCTGTAAGTTGTAAAATACAGCCGTCTGCCCCAAAAGTTTCACTCACAGCTCTAGCAATGGGAGCGAGAGTTTCTTCTAGGCTAGAAGCGGCTTGAGTTACCTGTACCAAAACACTCAGCAACGCCATTTGAGCATGAGCGCGGCGTAATTCTTCTGTACGTTGCTTAAGCAAGTCGTAGGTTTCGGCTGCTCTTTGCACCACTGCCTTCAGTTCCCCTGGGTCCCAAGGCTTGGTGATATATTTGTAAACTTGTCCGGCATTAATTGCTTCTACCAAGTCTTCTATATCAGTAAATCCAGTGAGAATTATTCTTACTGTATCGGGAAACTGAGGTACAGTTTTGCTGAGAAATTCAGTCCCTTTCATTTCTGGCATCCGTTGATCGGAGATAATCACTGCTACCTCCCCTTCTGCTGCCAAAACTTGTAGAGCGTTCACCCCACTATCAGCTTTCAGAACATTAAAGTCACGTCGAAATGTGCGATAAAGTAAATCGAGATTATCTGGCTCATCGTCAACTACCAGTATTTTCAGCTTTTTTGGTCGTTCGAGAGTCATAACTTGAGATTGGACTTTATCAATTTCGAGATTGGGTTTATCCATAAGATTTTCCTTTAAATATTCACTCTCTTGTTATATTCCATACCAAGTTTAGTTGAGAATAGCCGAAAATCGCCAAGGGTTTATACGGAGTTATTTTGCATATTTGAGAACGCTAATAGTGAACGCTACAGAGGAAATTTATCTGCCCAAATATCTGAAAAAATGTTCCACTAGAAAAACTAACTAAATCAGCAAAACTATGGCAGTTTCGATCGTGGATGAGGTGTAGGTCTGGGTATAGATTAGAATAATACTTGCTCATGAGGTGTTAATTAACCTCTCAAGTTGAAGCTTGCACTCCGATTATGACTGATTTACCACCCAACACTCAGAATCCCGAAGATAATGCTACAAACGATGTAGCACAAGAGTTACTCCGAAAGCTGAGGCAAAAACAAGGCAACTGGGTGGAATGGGGAGCCGCGATCGCCTCGTTGCTAAAAATCGGTTACAACCCCCAAGAAATTTTTGAGGCGACTGGATTTGAGCCGATTCAACAAAACCAGGTGGTTGTTGGTTCTCAAGTTTACAATTCTTTGGAAAAGTTTGGAGTATCGCAAGAAACGCGATCGCACTATACTACACGTGGCAGCGATGTTTTATACGAGTTACGTTTACTTACTCAAGAAGAACGCGCCGCTGCTGCCGAACTGATTTTTGTCCATAATGTTGATGCTGATGAGGCACGGGATATAGCAAAAGCAATTAAAGAGTTCTCCTATTTCCGCACTTTGCCAGAAGGGTTTTCTGCTCATCCTGGAGATGCTGTTGCTCACCAAGTTTGGAAACTGGCACGCCAAAATGCAGATTTACAACAGCGATCGCGCCTAATTGCCAAAGGTTTGCGTTTTGCTCACACGCCAGGTGCAAGGCAAAAAATCGAACAACTACTGACTGATTTTACTACCGTTCCTCAGCGTCCAGCGCCAATTTTACCGTTTTACCGCCTGGAATTTGAAGAACAGTTACCCCGAATCTTGCCTGTAGTAGGAGAGTTGCCATTATCACGCCAAGATTTGCAAGCTGTGCCCATACTGACAGAAATTGAACCTTTTCGGATGGTAAAGTTTTCTGGAGAGCAAGCTTGGGTTCCCTTACCAGGTTGGCAAGTACTATTGGCGGCAGAAGATCCAGTGGTGATTTTAGCGAATAGCGATCGCTTCCCCATCCAAACCCAAAGCCAAACAGGGCCAGTCTTAGTTGTGATAGATCGTGCCCAACGAGAATGGGATGCCTCTAGCTATTTTGTCGTTGAAAATGGTGGTGAATTAGATTTTCAATGGTTTGAAACTGAGCCAGAAATTCCTCTATTAGGACAAATTATTATCATTGTGCGTCCTAAGAGAATTCTGGATGAAGAATTAACTAAGGATTCCTGGCAGATTGACGAATAAATTCAATTTTAGACGAGCTAACTGCGTGATATAAACTTGTTTTGACTGTCCAAACAGCGTATAGAGACTGGCGGCATTGGTTCAATTTTTGTTTGGCCAATGCCGCCAGTTGTTTTAACTCTCTTAACCAGAACAAGGCACTGGCTCCACAATGCTTTGCCTAAACCTTTGATTTTTCCTTGACCTGTGTAAGTCCACATTTTGAGCGATTATGACATTCCTTGAACAGTCACGAAGTAACGACCGTAACAGGAAAAACTCAAATTTTTTAAGCTGAAAGTAGAGAGGCAGTCCACGTCTGGCATGTCCACGAGGTTAGAAGTTTACTCATAGATTACAAGATTGTGTTGAGTACAGTATAGTTTTATCATTAAAACTCGCCGAGCAAGACTTTTTTAAATTCTTTAGATACTTTTGTTCTAGTGCTGAACCTAATACTGGAATTATGCCAGGAGATATTCCTTCTGCTTCTTCACGCTGTTTAGTCTCTGTGTTAAAAACTCTTACAGTAGGGAGACCTAAATGCTGAGTAAATACTGTCAGCCTTTCGCCTACAGGAAAGGCTTCACGACCATGCAAATGCGAATTTTTTATAATTGCAACACTGTTTGGCTCAAGAGAAATCGGAATTCTTAAATTATCTTGATAAGTTAATTCTTTAATTCTCTCCATTCCACTTGAAACAAGATTATCGTTTGGCGGCATCTCAATCCACGAAGGATCGTGATAGTAAACTTCTAAAAAGTCCTTTTCAGTAAACGAGAAAACCGGATGTTTTTGAGTTTGACCAGTAAACGGTATTAAGAATTTTGTCCTTTTAGGATCACAGAGAGCATCAAACTCTTCTTCATATTTCTCTGCCATCAAGTGGGCAATATAACTCATATCAACCACATAATTTCTCCCTTGAGGACTTTTAGCTCTATGAAGATGTAAGATAGACAAAAACTTTTCTGTGCAGCAATATTCAAGACCGTCTGTATGAGGCGGAAGAGCATTTTTGTCACGTTTAGCTACTGCATAGCTTCCTTCTCCCACTGTTGAAATTACAAAACGCGTTTGATAATTGTTAATAACAGATTGCCA
Organism: Nostoc sp. DedSLP04; assembly: GCF_034530775.1. Taxonomy (NCBI): domain Bacteria; kingdom Bacillati; phylum Cyanobacteriota; class Cyanophyceae; order Nostocales; family Nostocaceae; genus Nostoc; species Nostoc sp. DedSLP04. Next base: position 28,183 of record NZ_JAVRCL010000004.1, read on the forward strand.
AGTATCCTTGAACTTAAACTCAATAGGCTCACGAAACATTTGGGGATAAAACGCCCCTAAAATCCCATCAATGTATTTAAGATCAAAGACTTTTTCATCTAAGGAAGTAATGATTACACAGGGAAAATAGCTTAGTAAGCTTTTAATTTTTTTTAATGTCTCCTTTTCACATACATACCAGCTTTCCTTCACACGAATCGTATACACTTCTGGATCGATTTGATTAAATGGATAAATATTGGTTATTCTCATATTATATTAAAATTTTATTTTTTTATAATAAATACTATTAAATAACTTATTTTTTATGAGATTCACTACTTTCCTCTGTTAACTCTTTAACGGTGTGACCACTGCATTCGGTTAAGGACTTTTTGAAACTGAAACCAGAAGTATATACCACTAAAAAATAAAATAAGCATAACAATGTAAACAATGATTTTAAGATAAGGAATGTTATTATCTTTACAACAGTCTGAACCGTAAATTATACTAAATATTGACGAACAAATAGCTATTAGGGAAAAATTTAATGGCAGTATCAATAGCTTTCTCACTAATTTGTCTTGAATATGCATAAATTTATGAAGCTGAGAAATTTCTTCAGGAAGCTGAGAAATTTCCCAATTGCGAATACCACTTTCCCAGAATAATAGATGTTCTCCAAACAGTGTGTTGATCTTATATTCAATAGCAACAATATATCTCGAAATTCTAGCTGTGTAAATAAATTCAAGGTAATATTGAACAAAAGCAAACCAACACACAAAAGGTATAATTACTGCCGTTGCTATCAAGACAAATTCCTCTCCATTTTTTGGTTCCTTCGTCACCACAGTAGCTATAGCACCTAAAGTTACACCAATTATTGCAAAACTAAAATTTACAATATTGTTAATTAAAGTCTGTTTATTAATAATTTCAGTACGAAGAGTCTTATACTCTTCTAACATAATTTTTGCATATTCAATCTTTTTTTCCAACTCACTATCTTGCATGAAAACTACTCCTTCTAAAAGCTCTTACCTAATTCATCTTTTAATTCCTATCAAAATTAGCAGTATCACAACCTGGGTATAGAATCAACCTTTGTGCCCCCGCACGCTGTAAGGATTCCGGTGTAAGTGACTCAAACCCTGATTATTTCGTTCCTGTTTGCTCTTGTGTTTGGAAATTACGTTTTGCTTATAAATCTACATGGCGATGCAGATATGGTTTTTTACCAGAGAATCAGGGTTTGGGGCTTGAATCATAAGTGGCGTTTATGACAGCGCTCTCGATTGAGTTGCGAACCTTGGCGCAACTAGATTTAAAGTAAGCTAAAAAAAGTGTATAAAGCACAAAACTTATTTTAATTTTGTAATAACTTTTAATAGAGGGCACTGGATCAAAAATCTCAACAGAAACAAATTCCTATTTTTTCGATTTAGTTTCATAACGAAACAAACGCAATGGATTTCCTGTTGACAGCAATGACTCAAGCATTATTCAACATAGCTATTACTCGTTTGTAGCTGAACAAGGAATTTTCCAAAAATGTCTCTCACAAAACGTTGTTTGGCAGAATTTATCGGCACATTTTGGCTTGTTTTAGGTGGCTGTGGTAGTGCTGTTCTAGCCGCCGCCTACACAGAAGATGCTGCAAAAATCAGCGAGAATACTTCTTTTCCATTGGGTATTGGATTAGTAGGTGTATCCCTGGCATTTGGGCTTACTGTCCTCACAGGGGCTTATGCTTTTGGTCATATTTCTGGTGGTCATTTCAACCCAGCTGTTTCGTTTGGACTATGGGCAGGTAAGCGCTTTCCGGGATCTGACTTACTACCTTACATCCTCTCTCAAGTGATCGGCGCAATTGTTGCTGGGGGGATTATTTACCTGATTGCTAGCGGCAAAACTGGATTTACGCTGACTGGCTTCAACCCACTGGCTACCAACGGCTATGGTACTCATTCTCCAGGTGGTTACACGCTGTTTGCTTGCCTGATTACTGAAGTTGTGATGACTTTCATGTTTCTGCTGATTATTCTGGGTGTGACTGATAGCCGTGCTCCTAAAGGATTTGCACCACTGGCAATTGGTTTTGGACTCACTTTAATTCACCTGATTAGTATTCCTGTAACCAATACTTCGGTTAATCCTGCCCGTAGTACTGGAGTTGCTCTATTTGCAGGTGTAGAACTCTTTTCGCAAATCTGGCTGTTCTGGATAGCTCCTATCTTGGGAGCTATTTTAGCAGGATGGTTGTACGTAGCTATCTTTAGTGAATCAACTGTGGAAGAACGGTAAACTCAAAGAACTAGTTTAACTTTCTTAACAATCCCCTAACTAAACAAATTAACTAAGTGTTATATGTTTAGTCAGGGGGTTGACATAATATTTAAGTATATATACACGCATTTGATCCAGATCGTTTACTAGAACAGTTAAAACAAGAACGGTGGAGTATTTTGTTAGTAATTTGAGATTAAGAATCACCGAAGATTATTCATATCTGCGGTTTGGGAATTAAATTCAATATCTATTTAAAATATATAATTTAAGATGTCCGACTCTAAATTTACTGCTCCTATTATTCAAGAATTACTCGACTCAGAATTGTCTGAGCGATCGCTCATTCCTTCTTTGCAGGAGAAGATTCTCACAATCCGCAACAGTCTCCGCCCTGGACAGCAGCAAATGGCTGATTGGCAATCTGGGCCTTTGGCGATTTCAGCCGTTCCTGGTGCAGGCAAATCTACCGGAATGGCGGCGGCGGCGGCAATCGCGATCGCCCGTCAATATGAGCGTTCATCCTCCCGCCGTCAGTTGGTAGTCGTTACTTTTACTCGCTCTGCTGCTGCCAATATTAAAGCGAAGATTCGTAAATTTTTAAGAGATGATTTATCTCTACCTCAGACAGGATTTTTTGTCTATACCCTACACGGTCTAGCGTTGAACATTGCCAACCGCCATTCTGATTTGTCGGGTTTGCAGTTAGAAAATGTCATATTAATTACACCAACCCAAAGTCACCGCTTTATCAGAACTGCTGTAGAACAATGGATTATAAATAATCCAGATGTATATTTGCGGTTATTGGAAGGTCATCAATTTGATGGAGAAGAGACAGAAAGGTTGCGTCGTCAATCGGTGCTGCGAACAGAAGTATTACCAGAATTGGCTAATACGGTAATTCATGAAGCAAAAAGTTCTGGGATATCGCCAGAATTGTTGCGGGAGTGGAGTAAGCAAACCACAGATGAATATGCAATTTTGAGTGTAGCGGCGGGATTGTACGAGCAATATCAAAACTTGATGCGATCGCGTGATTTTATCGATTATGACGATATGATTTTAGCCGCACTGCGCGTTTTAGAAAATGACAGTGCCCGTCACATCGAGCAAAACCAAATATTCGCCGTCTTTGAAGACGAAGCCCAAGATTCTAGCCCTCTACAGACGCAGTTGTTAGAAATTTTGGCGAGTAATCGAGAATATGAGGGGATGAATACAGACGCGATCGATCGCGTCTCTACGTACTCCCCACTCAATTTAGTCAGAGTTGGCGACCCTAACCAGGCGATTAACTCTACCTTTACTCCAGCCGATCCGATTTATTTCCGGCAATTTTGCGAAGAGTGCGATCGCATCGAACGATTGGCAACGATGGATCGAGCTGGTCGCAGTACTAGAATTATCATTGAAGCCGCTAACTTTGCTCTCAAATGGATCAATAATCAGTGGTTAGCAACAACCAAAACCAACAACAAACAACAGATTGCTGACAACCGACAAGTACCATTTCGCTTACAGACAATTCGCCCTGTGGAAGTTGGCGATCCGCAAGCTAACGCTAACCCCGCACCCGTAGGACAAGGATTAGAACTTTATACCCCGCGCGATATTCATCACACCGTTGAATTGTTATCTCAAAGAGTGATTGAGTTATTTGGTGAAGATCCAACAAAAAATAGTGCAGCGATTTTAGTCCGAGAAAATCGTCAAGGACGCTGGTTAGCAGAGGCTCTGACACCTCTGTGCAAAGAGCATAAAATTACACTTTACGATGTGGGAGAACGCGATCGCCGTTCCCATGTCCCCCAAGAGATTTTGGCATTATTGCAATTTTGCGATCGCCCCCACTCCCCCGATTACCTCAAAGCTGCCCTAGAAGCATTAGTACAGCGCCAATTAATTCCTACCCAAGACCTCAACGCCCTTGCTAGTCTGCCAGAAGAGTTTTTGTATCCTGGCCCCCTAGCACCACCCCAGCCAGAAACAGTACAAAAAGCTGCTCGCATGTGTCGCAGCTTACTCCGCGCTCGTTTAGAATTGCCTCTTTACCAGCTAATTTCCTTTCTCGCCCTGACTTTAAATTATGACCAAGCAGAATTGGCAACTGCTGATAAACTTGCAGAACGGGTAAACCAGCAGATAGCTGGCAATAGTTCGATGGGAGGAATGCTGTCAGCTTTAAGTGAAATTGTTAGTTCCGAACGGTTTGAACCAGTGGAAACCGAGGATTCGGAAGAACGTTATACCCGTCGCGGTCAACTGACAATTATCACTATGCATAAAGCTAAAGGGCTAGATTGGGACTATGTATTTCTTCCCTTTCTCCACGAAAACTTGATTCCTGGCAGATTTTGGGTTCCTCCCCAAAGCCAATTTTTAGGCGATTTTACCTTATCAGAAGTAGCTCGCGCCCAAATTCGCGCTACTCTCCACGAAGAATCTATCATACCGGATGTTAGTCAAGCATGGGAGGTGGCAAAGAATTTGAAAACATCTGAAGAGTATCGTTTACTCTATGTGGCCATGACACGAGCAAAGCTTCTGCTATGGATGTCTGCGGCGCAGAAAGCCCCCTTTACTTGGAGTAAACCGGACAATTTACAAGAACAAGCGCCTTGTCCGGTGTTTCCAGCATTAAAACGCCAATTTCCTGAATGTGTGATGAATTTAGCGGTAATGAGCAAACAAGTATAAGGGATGGGGCATTGGGCATTGGGCACAAGAAGCAGAGGAGCAAGGGGGCAGAGGGGCAGAGGAGAAAAACTTACTGTAACTTCTCCCCTGCTCCCCCACTCCTTATAAAGAAGAAACTGAATTAAGAGTGCAACGTCAAACAAATTATGATTGCAATTGCAATATTATCTGTTCAATTTTTAACAATCAATACGTATATATGAAATCCATCATCCAAGCATCTGCCGTAATTAAAAGTAGCTTCCAGTCACCCAGAGGAATTTTCTTGACGCTGGTGTTGACAAGCTTGCTATCTTGTGGATTTGGACTGATTGAAAACACTTCTGTTGGTGCTATTCCTTACCCAGACGGCACTCAAGTATCCCAATCCCAAGCAAACGAGTTACCGAAAGCGATCGCTAATAAAATTTTAAAAGATGCATCCTTCCGTTCCGGTGTACGTAAACGCGAATTAGAGATTACCCAAGTCACATCGAAAACCTTTGGTAATCCCTGTGAGTTCAAATTTGGAGAAGTTTGTACTAGGGAATACAACTCCATTGAAGGCTGGGAAGTAGTTGTCAAAGTCCGCCAAGATTCGTGGACTTACCATGTAGATAAATCTGGAAAGCAAAGAATTTTAGATCCGAAAGTGAGTACTTCACAAACATTGCCGAAGGCGATCGCAGATGCAATTTTGAGCGATGCCTCAAGCCGTTCTGAAGTGGTAATTACTGATTTAAAAATTACTCAAACTACACCAAAAACCTTTGGAAATCTCTGTCAATTCAACTTTGGCGAAGTCTGCACCCAGCAGTACGACCCCGTAGAAGGTTGGGAAGTGATTGTCAAGGTTAAAGAGCAATCTTGGATTTACCATGTGAATAAATCCACTTCGCAAATAATTTTAGATCCCAAAGCCAACGCCACTGAAAAAAGTTAAATAATCAATGGTTTTGGTTTTTTCCCATATCCTCATTCCGTGCTTTGACCATCACAGCACAGATATAGTCATTTTTACCATTCGTATAAGCTTCGCGATCGCTCCGAAAACTTGCCGCCAAATCGCGTTTTAGAACTTCGTAACGTTTTGCTTCTTTAGGATGCTTTCTCAGATAGTCGCAAAATAGCTTGCGTTCCCAAAATTCGCTGTCAATCTCGACTATGTGAACATGATGAGTACGTTGCTTTCCGTATGGTGGCATTCCTTTAACAAAAAACATCCGTCCAGGACGCGGGTCTTCACGCCAATAAACGTATCCCAAGGATTCTAAAGCCAAAATAGCAGATTTTGCATTTACCAAGGAACGCACTCCCACCATAATGTCAATAACTGGTTTGGCTGCCATTCCTGGTACTGCGGTACTACCAATATGTTCAATTTCTACAACTAAGTCATTGCCTAGTGCCTGCCAAATCCGCTCGGCTTCTTCTGTAAACAAAGTCGCCCAACGTGGGTCATATTCAACTATATTGACCTCATCCATAAGTGAAGCTAAGTTTGTCTACAGCGATCGCTGTTGGCTAAATCCTTTATTTAATTGCAGTTATAGCAATTTTAATAGTATATAATAATGGATCGTGTCGAATCAAAGCTAGACCATGCCTAAACTAAAGACTCGTAAAGCTGCGGCAAAGCGATTCCGTGCCACCGGTACCGGCAAAATCGTCCGTCGTAAAGCGTTCAAAAGCCACCTTTTAGAACACAAATCTTCTGATAAAAAGCGTAGTATGCGTCAGAGTGCGCTTGTACACGAACGCGATGAACTTAACGTGCGCTTGATGCTCCCATATTTGTAAGTATTTTAGGAAATAAATTATGACTCGGGTAAAACGCGGTAATGTAGCTCGCAAACGCCGCAATAAAATTCTCAAACTAGCTAAAGGTTTTCGCGGTTCCCATTCAACTCTGTTTAGAACTGCCAACCAACAAGTGATGAAGGCGCTACGGAGTGCCTACCGCGATCGCAAAAAGAAAAAGCGCGATTTTCGTCGCCTTTGGATCACCCGCATCAATGCTGCTTCCAGGCAACACGGCTTGAGTTACAGCCAGTTTATTGGTAACTTGAAAAAAGCTGATATCCAACTAAATCGCAAGATGTTGGCGCAATTGGCAGTCCTCGATCCAGCTAGTTTCGGCAAAGTTGCTGAATTGGCACTTCAAGCTAAAGGATAAAGGTGGTGAGGGATGTATAACAGATGTAACAGACGGCAAACAATTACTCGGTTACATCTGGTATTATCCGCCACTATATTTTGGATTTTTTGCTTTTCTTTAGTAGGGACGGGATTAACTGCATCTGCTGCCCAAATGTCAGAAATTCAGCAACGGGGCTATTTAAATGTTGCCGTGAAAGATAACTTGCGTCCCTTGGGATTTAAAGATGACAACGGGAATTTGCAAGGTTTAGAAATTGACTTGGCCAAGCGTTTGGCAGTTGACTTGGTTGGTAAAGCCGAAGCTGTAAAATTTCAAGCTGTAGCGAATCGCGATCGCCTTTCTGTAGTCTTAGACAAGAAAGTTGATTTTGCGATCGCTAGAGTCACAGCAACCGAGTCACGCGCCCGCATAGTTAGTTTCAGTGTTCCCTACTATTTGGATGGCACTCTATTAATTACAAAAGATGCATCTGTGCAGCAGTTGAGCGATCTATCAAAACAAAAAATTGCCGTACTCAATAACTCCAGTACCATTGCTAAAGTGCGCTACTATCTACCAAACGCCGAGTTAGTAGGAGTGGATTCTTATAAAGAAGCGCGAGAGGAAATAGAAAATAATGCCGCAATAGCCTTTGCCGCAGATGCTAGTGTTCTAAGCGGTTGGGTGCAACAATATCCTCAATATCGGTTACTGCCAACTAAGTTATCAACTGAACCCTTATCTATAGTCATGCCCAAGGGATTGCAGTACGATGAGTTTAGACGAAATGTGAATCAAGCGATCGCTCGTTATTTAGAAAAAGGTTGGCTCCAGCAACGGTCTCAATATTGGGGTTTACCGTAAATTGGTCATTTGTCATTGGTCATTGGTCATTAGTCATAAACGAATAATAAATGACAAAGGACAAATGACAAATGACAAATAACAAACTTTATAATATTTGTATTTGCAGTAATGGATAACAGTCTAGCCGTTGTTTATCTCTCAATTTTGGTGGTGATACTCACAATTGCAGCCGTGAGTGTTTTTCGCCAGATTTTCAAAACTCGCAAGGTTGAAGGCTCTTTTGCCAGGTTGCGAAAGAAGTTAGAGAAAGAAAAGGGTACGACTCAAGAATATTATGAGTTAGCCAGTATTTATTCAGAAAAAAAAATGTATTCTCCAGCGATCGCGCTATTTCAAAAAGCTCTCAAAGCAGCTGAAGATGAGGGAGAAGAAGATATCGCCCCCATTTACAACGGACTCGGCTATATTTATTTTACCCAAGAGCAATATGACTTAGCAATTCGTCAGTACAAAGAAGCTCTCAAGTCTAAACCAGACTACGTAACAGGATTCAATAATCTCGGTCACGCTTATGAGAAGAAAAAATTAACTACTCAGGCGTTACAAGCTTACGAAGAAGCACTCAAATTAGCTCCAAATAACTCTATTGCTAAACGTCGTGCTGAATCTTTACGCCGTTTAGTTTCGGCGTAAGATAATGTTCAGGTAATTAAGCATAATACCCAAAACCCCACCCTGCCAAACCTGTGCTTTAGCTCCCCTCCCCACAAGCCTACGGTGTACACATAAGTCTGAAATAGCTGAAAAACCCAAGGTTTTACCCCACCCTAACCCTCCCCTTATAAAGGGGAGCCACTGCGTTGGGCGGGCAATGCCCGACTTGAAGCACGTGGCGTGAGGGAACTAGATTTCTTTCTTGTTTCCCCCCTTTATAAGGGGGGATTAAGGGGGGTAATTCGATTTGTGTGTACACTGTAGCCCCACTTGCACAGTGGAGTTATTTTATTATAATTAATTTCGCTTTAGCCTCTTAATTTATCGGTTTTCAATCTTAGGTTTGGAAATAGATAACTATAAGTCTTTTGTAAAAATGTAAAAGATGATTAAGCGGCTAAAGCGTTTTTTATGGCTAGCTATTGCCATCATTGTTGTCATTTCTTTCTCAATCGGATTAATGGAAACATTAACGGCTCAACAGCCTTCGATTTCCCATCCTCTCACTTCACTAACTGAGGTAGAAATTAGCACAGCTGTTTCTGTCATCCAAAGAGAAAAAAATTTGAGCGAAATGGCAGCTTTTCCTCTTATTGCTTTACAAGAACCAGATAAAGAAGAAGTTCTAAATTTTACACCTGGTAAAGTCTTTGGGCGAAAAGCTTTTTTGGTAATCTATGAACGTTCAGAAAACAAAACCTTTGAAGGGATTGTCGATCTGAGAAGCAAAACCTTAAGTTCTTGGAAAGAAATACCGTCCGTTCAACCTGCGATCGTTAATTCAGAATATGAACTAGCAACTCAGGTAGTTAAAGCCGATCCCCGATGGCAAAAAGCGATGCAAAAGCGGGGAATTACCGATTTCGAGCAAGTTAAAATCAGTTGGTGGGCACCAGGAATTCTCAGCCAACAGGAAGAAGCAACAGGTAATCGTCTTTGTCGCGGCTTATCTTACTACAAAGGTAAAGGCTGGAACTATTACGGTAGTCCGATTGAAGGAGTTTTAGCAACAGTCAATTTGAATACGGGTAAAATTGCTAGTTTTGTTGATAGAGGAAATGTACCTTTCTCTCAAGAAAACTGGAATTATGATGTCAAATCTTTGGGGAAATTACTGTCACCACTTAAAGCATTAAAAATACTCCAACCGAATGGTAGAAGTTTCCAGATCGAAGACAATGAAATTAGTTGGCAAGGTTGGAAGTTTCGCTATTCAATGCATCCTCGTAATGGATTAATGCTTTACCAAGTGACGCACAAAGATGGGGAAAATATTCGACCAGTTTTATACCGCGCCAGTCTCTCAGAAATGGTAGTACCTTATGGCGATCCTCAGCCTACTTGGTCATTTAGAAATGCCTTTGATGTTGGAGAATACAATTTAGGTTTACTAGCAAATACAATGGAATTAGGTAAAGAAATTCCTGAAAATGGCTTGTTGTTAAATGCTGTATTTGCTAATGAGCAGGGAGAACCTTATCAAATACCAGGGGTTATCGGTATCTACGAACGCGATCGCGGAATGCTGTGGAAACATTATGAATATAATACTCAGCGTAATGATGTCCGTCGCAGTCGAGAATTAGTGATGAAGATGACGGTAGCCATTGACAACTATGATTACAGCATCAATTGGATCTTTCATCAAGATGGGACTTTGGAAGTCCAAAATGAATTAACGGGTATTGTATTGGCGCAGGGAACGGCTGCCCAAAAGCAATCTGATGATGATTCCTATGGTCGATTAATTGCTCAGAATATCTTTGGAGTAAATCATCAGCACTTTTTCAATTATCGCCTAGATTTCGATGTTGATGGTCAGGCTAACTCTGTGATGGAAATGAATGTGAAAGCTTTACCGATGGATGAGAAAAATCCTTTAGGAAATGCGATCGCACTTGCAGAAATCCCACTAGTCAAAGAAACGGCTGCTATGCGCGATTTGGATATGAAAAGCAGTCGAGAATGGATGATTGTTAGTGCAGACAAAAAGAATGCTCTCGGTGCTGCACCTGGATATATGCTGATGCCTGGTGGAAACTCGATATTTTTCCCTGTGGAAGGCTCAAAAATCCGGGAAAGGGCAGAATTTGCGACTCATCACCTCTGGGTAACAAAATATAAACCTACTGAACTTTATGCTGGCGGCGATTATCCCAACCAAACTCAACCCGAACAGGGTTTACCAAAATATATTGCAGACGATGAAGCCTTGATGGGTGAAGATATCGTACTGTGGTACACAATGGGCGTAACTCATATTCCGCGATCGGAAGATTGGCCGGTGATGCCTGTTCACGAAGTTGGCTTTAAGCTAGTCCCTAGAGGATTCTTTAGCCGGAATCCAGCGATAAATTTACCTGAGTAAAATATTTGTTGGCTCAAGTTTCCTTACTAAAAGGCAGGAGTTAGGAGGCAGGGGGCAGAAGGTTAGGAGTATCAATTAAAACTTTAGTTCTGGGTTTAGAGCCACGTTTAAAGAAAGAATTATACTCAGACGTGCAGCGCGTTCGCGCAGCGTCTCGCAGAAAAGTATAAAGCGTCCTTGCTTCAATCCTACTATAAGGGTGGGTTCCTCCTGCCTCCTGCCTCCTGCCTTCGACCTCCTGCTTCTTGAATTCAGGTTTTTTTTCATGTCTAAAGGCGGTAACTTGAATGCTGATAAACTTGTATAGTTCAAATACTGGCACTGGTTAAAATAGGATATCTAATGAACTTTCCAGAAATTAATATTCCCGGTGATGGAACACTGCACGCTCGTTTAATTACTTCCTTGGGTGAAATTGTAGTTCGTTTGGAAGAAGAGCGAACTCCTAACACTGTCAAAAATTTTGTTGGTCTAGCAACTGGAACAATCGACTGGAAAGACCCTAAAACTGGTGCATCTGGTAAGGGAACTCCAGCTTACGATGGAGTTCGCTTTCACCGGGTCATCCCTGATTTTATGATTCAGTGTGGCGATCCTCTGAGTCGTTATCTAGATACAGCTAGCCGATGGGGTACTGGTGGCCCAGGATATCAATTTGAAGATGAGTTTCATCCTGAATTGAGACACACTCGTGCAGGTATCTTGTCGATGGCTAATGCCGGACGCGGTACTAATGGTTCGCAATGGTTCATTACAGAAGCACCAACACCTCACCTTGACAACAATCACAGTGTTTTTGGTGAAGTTGTCCAAGGTCTAGATATAGTCAGCAAGATTGCTAATGTGCCTACAACTAGAGATCGTCCCAATCAAGAAGTGGTGTTACAAAAAGTAGAAATTTTTCGGCAGTAATTAACACCTCAATTTGTAGTAAGCACTTTAGTGTTTAGAAAATAAGGACTAAAGTCCTTACTACAAACTTGCTTATCCATCAAGATTTTGCAGCCCCATTGCAATCTTACTGTGTTTTTCAATTTGCCCCATGACTTGTTTTGCCCGTTGAATAACTACGGCTGGTAAACCTGCCAATCTCCCCGCTTCAATTCCATAAGATTTATCAGCACCTCCTGGTTGAACTTGGTGCAAAAAGATAATTTGGTCGGGTAATTCTTTCACTGTCACTTGATAGTTAGCCACATTCGGGATAATGCTAGCCAGTTCATTTAACTCGTGGTAATGGGTGGCAAAAATTGTGCGCGATCGAATATCCACTGCTATATATTCTGCCACCGCCCAAGCTATGGAAAGACCATCAAATGTTGCTGTCCCGCGACCAATTTCATCTAACAGTACCAGCGATCTAGATGTGGCATGATTGAGAATATTTGCCGTTTCATTCATTTCTACCATGAAGGTAGATTGACCAGTTGCTAAATCATCTACTGCACCGACACGGGTAAAAATGCGATCGCATATTCCCAACCTGGCAAATCTTGCTGGTACAAAACTACCAATTTGTGCCATTAACTGAATCAATCCCACCTGACGCAAATAACAACTTTTGCCACTGGCGTTTGGCCCGGTAAGAATAATTAAATCGGGATAGTCATTTGTCATTTGTCCTTTGTCACTTGTACTGAGCGTAGTCGTTGGCGCAGCCTCTCCAAGAGTTGTATTTGTTATTTGTTCTTGGTCATCTACTAATGACAAATGACTAATGACTAATGACTCTTGACCCAATTGCGTTGAATTTGGCACAAAGAACCCCGCAGGTAAAGACTGTTCCACTACCGGATGACGACCATCAACAATATTTATCTCCCTCCCTGGCAATATTTCGGGACGACAGTAACCTTGATGTACCGCCAATTCAGCCAAACCACACAACACATCCGCCGCCGCCACTGCACGAGACAGATTGCGAATTACTTCCGCCTCTTGTGCTACCTCTTCTCGCAATGCTGTAAAAATCTCATATTCCAACTGATTTAAATCATCCCGCGCCGTCAAAATTCGGGCTTCTCGTTCCTTCAAATCTGGGGTGATATAACGTTCCTCATTAGTCAGAGTTTGCTTGCGGATATAGTTAGCGGGTACTTGGTCGGCTTTGGTGCGAGAAATACTGATGTAATAACCAAAGGTTTTGTTAAATCCTACCTTGAGGGTGGAAATTCCTGTTTTAGCTCTTTCATCAACTTCCAAATTGGCAATCCATTGCTGGTCTGCTTCTACAGTCGCTTTTCTTTCATCCAATAGGGGATTTACACTAGGGCGAATCAATCCACCTTCTTTAATTAGTATAGGTGGTGACTCTACAAGATGTGCGTGTAACTTTTGTGCTAATTCTTCCAACACACTTGGGACTTTCTGCAAAGCTTTGAGAAATGGAGAACGCGTCTCAACTACTAAGTTGGATAATTCCGGTAAACGTGAGAGGGAATCTGCCAAAGCTACTAAATCTCTAGCATTAGCTGTACCAGAACCCGCCCTTCCTGTAAGGCGTTCTAGATCGTAAATTTGCCTTAATAAATGCCGCAAATCTTGACGCAGGGGCGTATTTTCCATCAATTCTTGGATGGTATCTTGTCGTGCCCGAATGCCTTTAATATCGAGTAGAGGTTGCAACAACCACCGCCGCAGAGCACGCCCACCCATTGCTGTACTAGTTTTATCTAACGCCCAAAGTAGGGAACCGTGAAAAGTGCCATCTCGAACGGTTTGGGTAATTTCTAGGTTACGGCGGGTTTGATTGTCAACAATTAGGTAGTCGGTGACAGTGTAGCTGCGGAGTCTCTGAAGGGTGACAGGGTTTTCTTTTTGAGTATCTTCCAGGTATTCCAGAAGACCACCAGCCGCACGGACGGCGAGAGGAAGACGATCGCAACCGAGTCCTTCGAGCGATCGCACCTTAAATTTCTGCAATAATCTCGGTCTAGCTTCACCTTGGGAAAAGGGAAGTTGCGATCGCAAACTATAGCAAAATGAGGGTGGCAAACACTCTGGTAGATGTGGCGATGTTTCTCCCGGACGCAGCAAACTACCCAAATCGGGCGCATTTGTCGGCACTAACACCTCTGAAGGTTGCAAGCGCATTAATTCTTGGGTCAAATGTTCTAAATCGCTACCTTGAGTCGTGAGAAATTCACCTGTAGAGATATCTGCATAAGCTAAACCCCAATGATTTGCGGCAATTACTACTGCTGCTAAGTAATTATTGCGACTGGATTTGAGCATTCCTTCTTCTAGCAAAGTGCCAGGTGTCAGAATGCGCGTTACTTCCCGCCGCACCAATCTCCCAGCAGCTTCAGAAGCATCTTCAACTTGGTCGCAAATTACTACTGCGTAGCCTTTTTCTACCAGCATTGTCGCGTAGCGTTCCCAAGCGTGATGTGGAACACCAGACATCGCCACCCGTCCTTGTTCCCCAGCTTGCTTACTAGTGAGAACTAATTCCAATTCTTGCGCTAGTTTTACAGCATCTTGGAAATAGCATTCAAAGAAATCTCCTACCCGATACAGCAATACCGCGTGAGGATATTTATCCTTCGTCTCGACATAATGCAAGTACATTTGACTTAGCTTACTGCGATCCACCTGTAGATGGTCAGAAATAAAAGTACTTGCATCGGGCTTGGTAGATGGAGTTTCGGAGTGAGAGGCAGTCATAGATGCTATCGAGTTATGCACGGAAATTCCCCAAGATCCGATGATAACGTGATGTGAAAGTTGAATGGCGATCGCTCAAGGATATTTTACTTTTATCTGACAAATGTTAATTTTGATACAATGCAAAATTCCCAACTTCTTCATGAAGCCGGGAATCTGAACAACTTAACCCAAACAAAATTATTTCATATTCTAAATTAGCAACCTCAAATTAAAGATAGTAGATGACTGAGGTTGCAAGTCAATAAATATTACTCCTCTTCCTCTTCTTCTTCTCCGAACACTGCGTCTATGAGTTCTTGTGCGCGTTCGTCTGAAATATTTAAGGCTTCTTGAAGTTCAGAAATATAATCTTGTTCGTGTTCGGGTACTTCTTCATCAATCCCTACTACTAAGATAGCTGTGATGTATGCAGCTTCGCGATAATTTCTATTGGGTAAGGATTCGATAGACTGAGCGATTAAATCTTCTGGTTCTTCTTCTTCAATCAAACTGACGACTTTTTCGGTCAATTCTTCAAAGTCTTCTTCAGAGTAATCTTCAAATAAGTCAACCCGACCGAGAAATTCACTCAAAGCATATTCTTCTGTGGAAGAAATACCCTCACCATCAGCCGCAGCAGAAAATAACCCAAGAATTGCGATCGCAACTTCTGGTTCTATAGCAACTGAACTAACACTACGGCCTTTGGGCAACTTGCGTTTAGACATAATTATCCTCTCAAAGTTACGTGATATTTCAGGAAGTCATATTTTGCGGTTTATCATGCTTCCTCGATTTATGATTCCCAAAATAATGCGGAAATATACATTGGGATGAATCTTTTTTTCATAAAAAATACGCAGAGAATATATTCATCTGCGTATAAAAACGGTTAATTTTCTTTAAGCGATAAGATTTTTAGTACTTGTGTACCCTGCGTAGCCTAAAAGGATACTGTGTACACACAAGTCTGAAATAGCTGAAAAACCCAAGGTTTTACCCCACCCTAACCCTCCCCTTATAAAGGGGAGGGAACTAGATTTTTCCCCTTTCTAAGGGGGGATTAAGGGGGTAATTCGACTTGTGTGTACACATAATGTTATTTTGGCGATCGCATTTATTGATTTAGCGATCGCATTTGCTGATTTCATTTATTCTCAAATAACAAATAGATATGAAAAATGAGTAAAAATACAGACAAACTCGTAATTATTTCGTTGAAGTTTTAATGAAATAAATCTACAAAACTGCTGTAAACGCTAGGATTAAAATTTCTGGCTTACAGTGGAATGTTAAGAGTGTCAACCAAATTGTTTCTATTTGTTGTTGCCAAAACCGGATGCTCCTCATTCACACCCCCTATTTTTCTTGAAAATATCTGAAAATATATGAAATTTAGAGCCTGCAAATATCCTTTCGCACTCATGCTAGTCAGCTTCGGTTTTGTGCAGATAGCTGATGCTCAAACTCCTGTAGCTGAAACCTCCAAGCTATCTCAAGAAGTTTCTGTACTTCGGAAACAGGGCCCAAAAGGGTTAGAAGTATTTCTTAAATCCCATGCTAATACGTTAAATACCGCTTCTTCAGGAGCAGTTCTACCTTCCCCTGCACTTCGGCTAGCTTTAGACGAACTTTGTCAACAACGCGACTGTTACGCCTCTCGTTTGTATTGGTACACTGATATAGAACAAGCCAAAGCTGCTGCTAGAACCAGTGGTAAACCTATTCTATCTCTGCGGTTATTGGGTAGGCTGGATCAAGATTTGAGTTGTGCTAATAGTAGGTTCTTCAGGGTAGCACTGTATCCGAATGTGGAAATTTCTAAACTGCTTCAAGACCGTTTCATTTTGCATTGGCAATCAGTGCGTCCTGTACCCAAAGTAACTATTGATTTTGGCGACGGACGCAAGTTGGAGCGAACGATTACAGGCAATAGCATTCATTATGTATTGGATGCATCAGGTCGTCCAATCGATGCTATTCCAGGGTTGTATAGTCCCAAAGCATTTTTGCGTCAGCTAGAGCAAGCTGAATTAGCAGTAAAAAATTACAGTAAACTTACACCAAGCGATCGCGAGTCTTATTTAAGAAAATACCACAGCGATCGCTTAAATTCTATTCAAGGCCAATGGGTTGCAGATTTATCCCGCCTGGGTATCCAGTCTCCCCCTAAGTTGGTAGAAATTCCGAACAATCGCAGTCAACCACCGACAGCAGAAATAGCAAGCTCTCTAGCAGTTTCTAAAATGAGAGTTGAAACGCCAATGTTAACTGCTCTCCAGTCTGATGCTGAACGGAATCAAAACGCCTTAGCTGAAATTACTGACCAGAAAGTTTGGGACAAAATTGCTCAACTTTATGCCGCCGATGTCAAGCTAGATCGAAACAGCATCTCTCTAATTAGAGCTAAAAAATCTCAATCTGCCAACACTGAAGAAGATAATTTGCCGATAATAGTGAAAAATTTTGAAGCCACAATGGCTTTAGATACAGTTAGAAATGAATATATGCTGCATAGCCAAATTCATCAATGGTTTATGCAGGGTAAGCAAACAAGGAGTGTGGAAGCGCTCAATGAACAAGTATACGGACAACTATTTTTAACTCCTAGTTCTGACCCTTGGTTGGGGCTTTTCCCTAGCGACAGTTACAGCGCCATTGATAATGATGGTATTCGTTAGTAGCTCATAAACCAATACAGTTCAGTTAAGAAAAATTGTAGTGGCGTGGCAAGCAAAAAAATTGTGCATTAAAGGTAGGTTGGGTGGAGCAAAGCGCAACCCAATATATATCAGAATGTTGGCTTTGGCAAAGCCTCCACCCAACCTACTAGCGCTACTACATAGTTTAAGGTTTTTGGGGCTAACCCAAGCCTATTGGCTCATAAACTGATGTAAGTAAAAAGGAGTGATGAGATTTTATTGCATTGACACCTCACTCATCACTCCTTGTAACTTGCGCGTTGATTAGCTGTTACGCATTGTTAAATTACACCAGCTTACTACTTCATTTATCCTCTAACTAAAGAGACGGATAATTATTAAGTTCAGATGTGATTGGCTATACAAACCTTTTTAACTTATTAATATTTATCTTTGCAATTCTAGATATAGAAGTTCGACCATTGCTTGTTCTCAATAGTTTTACTCTTACCCGTGTCAGATAGTTTTATAATGAATTTGAAGATGGAAAGGCTTGGATTCCCAACTTTTTAAAGAAATTGGAAGGTCTTCGCTAAAGGAGAAGTACCTAGCGTAGACATGAAATCTAACCCCTACAAAGGAGTAAGGTTTAGATTTCTAAGCTTTTGGTGTTAGCAATAATACTTTTAAAACATCCTCTTAAAGAAGTTGGGAATCTTGTTATGAATTTTATTAATAGGCAAAGTATTCAGAATCACCCACAAACTTAACTTAGATTCTATATCTTTGGTAGTAGTTGCTTAATTCTTGTGATGGAAGTTGGGGAAAGTCTTATCAGTTATTCTTAGAGGATGTTTGAAAAGTGTCGTATAGCATATTAAATTTTGACATTACCCCCCAACCCCCCTTATAAAAGGAGGCTTTAAGAGACTATTTCCCCCCCCCAATACATCGGGGGGTTAGGGGTGATATTAGATACTTTGGATAACAAACATAGCTTTCCAAACATCCTCTTAGTAATAAACGGAAACAATTATTATTAGCACTAAATTATTTATTGGGGGAATTACAAAGCGGATTCAACAATAATAGTCAAAAATTAAAGTTGAAATGTAGGGTTTTCCGAGTGTAGTATCTGCTCTTTGCTAGTCATTATTTTGACTTACTTATCAGTTTAGTCAAAAATTAGCATAATCTTAGATGGCAGATTTGGTACTCGTATTTAGCTAAGTTAACAGAATTTTACCACCAATGGTAGAAGTAATACTTAACAAAAGCCAGTAAAATTTTGGCTAAATAAATATATAAGTGGATGCTTTGTAATTTGCTAGATTCAATTTACTTTAAGCATTTAGGTTGAATGGTATATGTGTCATTTAAAAACTGGCTCATTTGTAGCAACTATATGATAAAAATTGTCAAAAACCCAAAATAAATCTAACTTTATTACTTCAATTACGTGAAAATTGCAATTTACAACCTATTAAATTTATAACTCAATAAAATTAAGTATACTGCAATTTTCTCAAAGATTTACTTACTAGGTTTTTTTGCTTAACTTTTGCAAGCAAATAGCGGGAATTTAAAGTGAACATAGAAAAATTTGTCCAACGTACAGAAATATTGCACAAGCGTTTAGCAGATTTATACCAAACTGCTAGTTTATTACCTTGGATTTCCCCTGATTTGTTGCCAGAAGCTTTTAAGGAACTCCATAATACCTCAAAGGTAGCACAGTTAGCGGCAGATGAACTTTATCAGCAAAACGAGGAACTAATAAAAACACGGAATTGGTTAGAAGCAGAGCGCCATTACTACCAAGATTTATTCGAGTTAGCGCCAGACGGCTATTTAGTGACTAATACAGAAGGAATTATCCAAGAAGCTAACCTCACCGCAGCTAAGTTGTTGAATGTTTCCAAGCATTTTTTACTGGGAAAACCAATAGTTAACTTTGTCCTTCTAGAAGAACGTCAGCAAGTTCGCAACGAACTGATACAGCTATCGCAATCAGACAAAGTTCAAGAGTTATTGGTACGTTTGCAACAACGTTATGGCGAGTTATTTTATGCAGCTTTGACAGTAACAGTTGTCCGCAATCAGCAGGGTAAGGCAATTTCTCTGCGCTGGATGGTGCGTAATATAACCCAGCGTCAGCAATTAGAATCAGTAAAAGTTAAAGACAAGAATGACATTTTCAACAATCGCCCCCTACATAAATATGATAAAGGAGAAACTATTCCCCTCAACCCATTAGCAATTTGGTATGTTTCTCAGGGTTTGGTTAAACTCAGTACCTACTGTGAAACGGGTGAAGAAGTGCTGATTGGATTGGCAACACCAGGAATGGTTTTTGGTTCTAGTTTGACATCTTTAGACATTTACCAAGCAACAGCGCTTGCTGATGTTGAGTTAGTGTCAGTTTATGTAGCAGAAGTATCAGCTTCTGCAACACTGAGTCATACACTTCTACCAAAAATTAAGCAGCGATTACAGCAAACAGAATCTTTTTTAGCTATTTCTGGTAGACGGCGAGTACAAGATCGCTTACAGCATCTATTACAACTTTTGAAACGAGAAGTGGGTGAAACTGTACCAGAGGGAACTCGCCTAAATGTTCGCTTTACTCACGAAGATATTGCTAGCGCCTGCTGTACCACTAGAGTAACAATTACACGATTGATGGGGAAATTACAAGAAGAAGGTAGAATCAGTTTCGACTTAAAAAAACATATTATCTTGAGAGATGTTGATTGATTACATTTTTCTTAAGCAAAGATCAGTTGCCAGCCAATCAGGAAAATTGCTATATCTGCAAAAATATGGCTGATGTATCCAGGCCAAATCGAGCAATAATTTAAGTAGCACCATGACCAAACCGCCCCTGCTATAAATACTCCCAATGAGCATAATGTTGTCGCACGCCAGTCAAAGTAAGCTGCTAAACCAACAACATGATGAATCGTAAAAAATAGTGCAGACAGTACTACAGCTAAAGGACTTGATACCAAAATTTCACATTTACGATAAACAAACCAACGCCAGACAAATTCCTCAAGTAAAGAGTTAACAAATATCCAATACACTGCACCTACTAAGTAAATTGCAAAACTGTTCAATCCAACTTGTGTTGCGCGATCGCGAACATATTCAATATCTATCCATTTTGCGCCCAGCAGCCAATAAACAATCAAAATGATGCCTAGCATTAATAGCCCTAATCCAACTCCAGCGAATAAATCGCGTCTTTTAGGATATTCAAATTTTAAATTCTCTTTATCAACAAATAACAACCAAATAATGGGTACTAGCAATAACCAGATTTTAGCTAATAAAGCTACTAAATGTCCTTGGAAGCCAGGGAGTATATATAGCTGAGTTGCAATACCAATGCTTGGAACTGGCACAAGTAACAACAGAGCTAGTAGTGCATTTTGATTTTGGTTAGCTTTTAACATGGGGAGACTTTGTTATATTTTGATGGTTTTAACTTTTAAATCCATAGTTTTTAGATCGAGTTAGGATAATTAATTGTAATAAAATCTATATTCACCAGGTTTACTATCAATACTATTGGTTAAGGCAAGAGACGCGATTAATCGCCGTCGCTACAATAGACCTCTTGCATAAGTCGAATAGACCTCCCTTAATCCCCCCATATATTAGGGGGAAACTTAAAATCTTGCCCCCTCTCCTTCATAAGAGGAGAGGTGATTAAAGGATTTTTGTAAGAGGTCTAATAATTAGTCTTTTGTGAAGATGGCGATTTGTATTTTTATGATGATTTTTCACATCTTGGTGAACCGGATTGAGTTACTATGATTAATTTTTATATGCAAAATATAAAACATGAGTATCATAATCAGACTTGAATAAGGTGACACTTTGTATATTGCCACATAAATTTAATTCTAAAACTTCTATGAATTTGTGTGTAATATTCCTTTGAAAGCAGCATTTTGATAATTATTTACTGTGCCAATATACTTACTTAGACATAATTCAAATGCACAGCGTCTTGTAATGTTGTGAAGGTCTGGGATTTGAGACGGACATCAATACCCATTGTGCTAAGTACAAATTTGCATAAACCTGTAGCTTTTTAAACTTACAGAGACGTAACGCTATCCAAACAGGAAATTCAAAATGTACCCAAAATAATGTATATGTGATTGAAGGCGTATTGCTAAAATCGCGATGTCTAGGTTGGGCTACGCCTACGCAACATTAAAAGCGGTTATGCACACACTTGGCAAAAAAACTCTATCATCGGGCTATATCTTAGCACTAGATTTAGGTACGACAGGCAACCGCGCCTTTGTATTTGACGCAGACGGCAAGCTTGTTGGGCAGGCATATAAAGAATTAACTCAGTATTATCCTCAGCCAGGATGGTTAGAACATGACCCTCAACAAATCTGGGAAGATACCTGTTGGGTAATGCAAACCGCAATTGCAAATGCCCAGATTGTACCATCAGCGATCGCAGCCTTGGGACTAACTGTACAGCGCGAAACCTGTTTAATTTGGGACAAAACTACTGGTAAACCACTCCATAAAGCGATCGTCTGGCAAGATCGCCGCACTGCTCCCCTTTGCCACCAGTTACAAGAGCAAGGCTACGCTGATGAAATTTACGATCGCACCGGATTAATCATTGATGCTTACTTTTCAGCTACTAAGCTCAGATGGCTATTAGATAATGTTACTGGTATCGATATAAACAATGTCTTAGCAGGTACTATTGATAGCTGGGTGTTGTGGAATCTCACAGGTGGAAAAGTCCACGCCACTGACCACAGCAACGCCAGCCGGACAATGTTGATGAATCTCAAAACCTGTGAGTGGGATGAGATTTTACTGGATCTGTTTCAAATTCCAGCGCATATTTTGCCCCAGATTCAGCCGAGCTTAGGAGTATTTGGAGTTACCGATGCGACTTTGTTGGGTGCGGAAATTCCGATCGCGGCCATTTTGGGAGATCAGCAAGCGGCTCTATTTGGTCATGGCTGCGATCGCCCCGGTTTGGTAAAATGCACTTATGGTACTGGTAGCTTTTTAGTAGCTCACACAGACGCTCAAATTGTGCGAACGCATCATCAACTCATTTCGACAGTGGCATGGACACAAGCAAATACCAGCGATACTTTAGATGTCGGCTATGCTCTAGAAGGTAGTATGTTTACTAGTGGTGCTTGTATTCAATGGTTGCGCGATCGCCTGAAGTTGATAAAAACTGCTGCTGAAACTGAAGCGATGGCCAATCAGGTAAAAAATAATGGCGGAGTCTATTTTGTGCCAGCATTTAGTGGACTGGGCGCACCTTATTGGGATATGAGCGCCAGGGGAGCTTTTTTCGGCATTACCGCCAGTGTACAACCAGAGCATCTAGTTCGCGCCGTGTTGGAAGCGATCGCTTATCAAGTTCTGGAAGTGGTGCAAGCGATTAACGCATCTAGTAGTACTCCAGTTGGGCGATTAACCGTAGATGGTGGTGCTTGCGAGAATAATTTTTTGATGCAGTTCCAAGCTGATGTGTTAGGTATTCCAGTTGAACGCCCAATAATGCGCGATACGACCGTTCAGGGTGCAGCATTTGCGGCAGGTTTAGCTGTAGGATTTTGGCAGAGCTATGAAACACTAGTGGAACAACGGCAAATTGAGCGTGTGTTTGAGCCGAAGAGTGATTTCCCCTTATCCAAATTTGGTACTTGGCAAAAAGCAGTGAAACGTACTCTAGCTTGGGAGGAATAGCCAATCCAAAAACGAGTTAAAGCGAAATCCATATCCTGAAACGGGGAAGGCGAAGGAACAAATACTATTACAATCAAGCAAATGGATGGAGTATTGATTTATCATGCCCTACAGTCAATTTAACATTGACCGAGTGAAACAAGATTTTCATCTGAGTACTGTCGAAGGAGTCCGCTTTTTCCCAGACTCGATTGAACCCATTACTCCAAGCTTCAGACTGCAAGGTATTTTAGAGGATCTACCGTGGGCGATCGCAGTAGATACAGAAAAAGCTCGTTCAGAGGCGATAATTAATCCTATCTTACTGAAAGTGCGACGCATCTTCAATTCCACAATTAGCGTATTTTCAGGGGAAGAGTTTAACGTTGATCCGAGTATTGGACTCAACGATGTATGTGACTTCCTACTTTGCCGTTCACCTGAACAATTAACGGTGGAAGCACCTGCAATTGTCATAGTTGAAGCGAAAAAATCAGATTTAAAATCTGGATTGGGACAATGCATTGCAGAAATGGTAGCTGCACAGCGATTCAATCAAGCAAGAGAACAACCCTTAACAGCAGTTTACGGTACTGTAAGCAGTGGAACCCAATGGCGATTTCTGAAACTAGAGGGTCAAACAGTCACAATTGATTTAATGGATTATTCTCTTCCTCCTATCGAACTAATTCTGAGCTTTTTGGTGTGGATGGTGAAAGCAGGTTAATTTCATTCAAAAATCGCTCGTTAAAATAACTCTTACTTTGTCAAAATATCACTCTCACATAATAAAAAGCGCATGACTACTAAACCGAAGATTTTCATTGATGGGGAATCAGGAACCACAGGCTTACAAATATACTCACGCCTGAACCAACGGGATGATATCGAGTTAGTTAGCATTGAAGCATCTAAACGTAAAGATGCAAATGAGCGAACCAAACTAATCAATGCTGTTGATGTTATCATTCTCTGCCTGCCTGATGATGCGGCTCGTGAAGCTGTTAGCTTAGTCAGTAATAATAGGGTTAAGATCCTTGATGCTAGTAGTGCCCATCGCACAGCTAAAGACTGGGTATATGGTTTCCCTGAACTAAATCCAGGACAGCGAGAGAAAATCGCCAGCGCGCAGTTTGTCAGCAATCCGGGCTGTTATCCCACAGGATTTTTAGCTTGTATCCGTCCGTTAATTGCTAAAGGACTCCTGAACAGTAACTTTCCCATCACCGTTAATGCAGTGTCAGGTTACTCTGGTGGCGGAAAGAATCTGATTAAACAGTATCATAGCTTCCACGAGCAGCAAGCCGGAGCAGAATCACTCTATCCTTATGGAATCTACGGTTTGCAGTTTGGGCATAAGCACGTCAAAGAAATGCATGAGTATTCAGGGCTAGCATCACCGCCGCTGTTCGTACCAGCTGTGGGAGATTTTGAGCAGGGGATGCTAGTACAGATACCTTTACCACTGGCAACTTTGGATAATCCACCATCAGGTAAAGTTATCTATGAAGCGATCGCTGACTACTACCAAAGTGAAAAATTCGTACAGGTTGCTCCATTCCAAGATTCTACACTGCTTAGAGATGGAACATTTCTGGATGCGATTGCACTGAACGGGACTAATATTGTTCAGGTTTTTGTATTCGCCAATGACACCACCAAAGAAGTCTTGCTAGTTGCTCGTCTTGACAACCTGGGTAAAGGCGCATCAGGAGCCGCAGTCCAAAACCTAAATATCATGCTCGGTTTTCCAGAAGAGTTGGGATTGTCATGAAAGAGGGTTAAGCAGTAGGGAGTGGGGAGCAGGAGAGCAGAGGAGAAGTTGCAGTAAGTTTTTCCTCTGTGCCCCATGCCCAATCCCCCATGCCCAATGCCCATTATCTTGATTTTTCTTTCAATTCTTCAAGCAATTGAATTACATTATGCTCAAATGCTTTGTTTCGCTCTTGAACTGATTCAATTAATGGTTTATCAAAAAGATTAACGACATATTTAGTTAGCTGAATACCTAAAGGTCTTAAATGTCCACCTGCTACAGTGTTGCGAAAATCTTGCGGTGGCTTTTGCAGAATATTAGTAAACCATTCACAGGTTGATTTAGCAATATTGTCTGATTTGAAACAGACTAAACCCATGATATTAAATAGCCCACTATCCTTAATTAAATAATGAG
The DNA here is from genome assembly GCF_034530775.1 of Nostoc sp. DedSLP04. Classification (NCBI taxonomy): domain Bacteria; kingdom Bacillati; phylum Cyanobacteriota; class Cyanophyceae; order Nostocales; family Nostocaceae; genus Nostoc; species Nostoc sp. DedSLP04. The sequence continues at coordinate 53,358 of NZ_JAVRCL010000004.1, forward strand.
TTTCTTCAACAGTTGGTTTCACACCCAAACCAAGATTATCAATAATATTCGCTAAAAATCGAGGACGAATTGCACTCCCTGTGTCAGCAATAGCAGGTGCTAAGAGGATAGAAACCTGTCCTTTAATGAAGACACTGTTAATATTGATATTCTTATGTACATAAGTGTAAATTAATGTTTTAACTTCATCCCTTTTTCGCGTTAGTTCATCAAAGAGAATGTTAATGTCTGCAATCACATTTTCTATCTGTAACTCATCGGAAGTTTTAAATAGTAGCTTCCGAATAAACTGTTCTCTATCTTGAGCATTTGGAGGTAGAGCAGTAAATCCTTCTAACAGCGAGATATATTTACAGCCAAGGCTATGCCCAATCCAAGAAAAGTTTTTATCATCTAGATAGGCTTCATAATCATATCCTGCAACACTTGCCATTTTCACAAGCTCTGGCAGAATTTCATACTGTTCTCTCATGAGAAAACCAGCTTCTAGATAATGGTTAAAAGTAAAATTAAACGGCAAAAGAATAATTGTATATCCCTGCTCAAATAGAGATTGAAGCAGATAACGATAAAAAAGCATAGGGCCAAATGTACCAAAGAAAGCCCCAGCAATAAATTGAATTACCCCTTTAGGCTTTGGATGTAGAGCAACCCAACTGTGAGAAACTGGTTTAAATCTCAGTTTTAGATTCATATTTACCATGACTTATTTGTAGGTATATGCTGAATCTCCAAACTGAAGTTATTGCTTTTCGGATTATTCAAAAGATATTTTTACAAAACTGCGATCGCTTTGTTACCGTACAGCCAAAACTCTCCTAATGGCTTCCTAATGGCTTTAATTCCACTAGTTAGCCGTGGTTAAAGCTATTTCACCTTAGCGCGGAAGCGAACAAAACCATAAGAATTCGCTGGTGTGCCAGATCCAGTAGCTGCGGGTAGATTGGGAAAACTGGGGACTGTAATATTGACCACTACTGCTCCATTGGTGTTAGTACCACAGTATGATGGTGTACCTGCTTCATTAACTGTATAAAAATGTCCGCGATCGCTATCTCCTACATTAGTGAGATAAAGGGTAGGTGTAGTAGAACCAATAGCTAGGGCAATTCCTCGATCTGCTCCTGGTAAGCCACCATCACTAGGAGTCATACCATTAAAAGCAGTAGGAATAAAATTAACATTAGTCGGAACTAAGTCACAGAATTTTACATTGGTTGCATTACTAAGACCATTGGAAAGGAAATATATAGTGTATTCCAATTCATCTCCCGGTTTGACAGTGCCAGCATTAATTAATCCTCGCAAGTAGCCAGCAGGCCATTTAGGATCGCTATCATCAGTAGCATAAGGTTCTGGTACATAGTTACTGGCATTAGTAGCAACGTCACTGCGACCATCCACAATATTAGTTAAATCTTGGTTATTGAGGCGGGTAATACGTTTAATTAACAGCAATTTAGGATTAGAACTAACAGTATTTAATACTGTAAATAAAGTGGGGTCATCATCTGCCGTACTGGCAGGATTATTACCGATATTTACACCATTATCAGTAATTTGTAAGAACGAATTACCAAGAGTAGGTGGATTATTGGTAGCACCAGCAGAGTCTGCATCTGTGAACACTGTACCAACAGTTCCTGTAGGATTATCAGGTGTGTTAAAAGTAGCATTTGCTTGGTTACTAATTGGATTACCGCCATTGGCATTATTAATTGTGGCAGTAATTTTAATGGTAATCGTATCATTTACACGGAGAATTCCAGAATTTGTCACAGCAACAACACTAGCACCGTTGTAACTGGGATTGAGTGTAATGTTATTCCCTGAAGTTGCAGCAGTAATCACTGCACTCACAAAGGTTAATTGTGAGGGTAATAAGTCGTTAATGGCAAAGTTAATTGCATTGCTATTACCTGGATTTAGGTTGGAGTAAGTGATGGTATATTCGATGCGATCGCCTACAGTCACTGTTCCACTAGTATCATTGTCTGCGAGGAAGCGAACAGATTTAGTTCCTATGACATTTGCTTGAGTGTTAGTAGTAATTACCAAGGGAGTAAGAATTGCTTGACTTGGGAAATATGTCCAAGTATCTATTCCCTTAAAGTCACCATAATTACTACTAAATTCATGCTCTCCCGTCGCACTATTGATCCCTCTAGCAGCATTACGCGGATTAGTAGCTCCCGTACCATTTAAGTTAATCGCCGTGCCGTTAGCGGTAGTATAGTTGTTGTCGTTGTAATAAACGGTAGTCGATCCAATCTGCTGTCCATTTTGATCTACAAGGTTAGGAAAAGCAGCAGGAGGGTTTTCCATTGTGATTTTAAACCCCAGTGGATTATTTTCAGCATCCAACATGGGAAAATGATATTCACCCGATCGTGTTGTGATTATGGCATTGTATGCTGCATTTCCTGGTAGAGGTTGGAGATTTACCCCACTTGCATTCTTCCCATCCCAAAGCACCACATTTGATCCGACAGACAGCACATTTTGTATTACTCTATCGCTACTAGGGTCAAAAATGCCATCATTGTTGGTGTCAATAATTATTTGATAGCTACCAGTTGAGGCAGCATTGAAACTAAAATTGCCTCCCACACCCACAGAAGTTTGGTTCCCACTACCTCCATTACCCCCAGTGAATTTGAACGAAGTCGGTACTGTGGGAATCGTCGCGGCAATAGGAATACTCAAAGAATTGAGAGTTGCCGTGTCGGGTCGATTGAAGAAAACTAGGTGGGTAATGTCTGTTGTAGTATCAGAAACATTTGGATTTTGAACTTGCACATTGCCGGGAAAGATCAAACTATTATTACTAGCACCGCCAGCAGAATGATAAAGAGTGCTGTTATTTGTTGTGTCAATATATCCCCGGTTATTAGCAAAAAAGATGAAGCCAAAAGGATCGACTCCATTCATGTCAGTTTCGTAACGATACCCATCTTTGGTTTGAATATAAAGCTTAGAGTTGAGTCCTACGGGAGTACCACCACTGGCATTTGCCCCCATATTCATAGCAATATAGCTAGTAAATACTCGCCCTTTTTTGGCAACACCGTTACTATCTCGAACTGTGATATCCCAAGCAGCTACCCCTGAAAATTGAGTATTACCTGTAGGAAATGCCGCTGTTGCAGCTGTTGGCGGCGGATTGCTTGCACCAGCTGTATTCGGAGAATGAAACTCAACTTCGTAAATACCTGTTTCTGTAGCGACGAAAGTACAAGGGGTATAGCCATTAGCATTAGGTAAAGGGCCAGCCGTTTCTTTGGTAACGGTGTCAATAAAACCAAAACCACTAGCCAGAACATCACAAGAGCCATTTTGAGTACCAAAGGGACTGCGGTAAACAATATCTTGTGGGTTCGAGAAACTAGTATTCACGCTAGAGCCAAGATTAACTGTTTCTCCTTGCTGAACATAAACTTTGAGTATGGTTTTCCGAACAATACCTGCCAGTAGTAAATCTGACCATTCCAGGTAAGGTCTGTATCCGCCATCAGAAACTAACTCTTTGCTGCCTTCAGCCCAGCTAGGTTGGATACTAGTTCCGAAAATACATAAAAAAAAGCCCAAGCTACTGAGCCATAGTTTTTGGCGTCTACTTGTTAATGGCTTTTCCATATTTTTTTTTACTGGATTGTCCACAGTTAGAGAAAATTTATCATTTTCATCAATATTTACTGTGGCGATCGCTCTTAATTTCTTAAATAAAGATTTCATTATTTAGTTCCAATAAAAATACATAATATGTAAGTAATGATATTGAGTTTATAAATATACAAATACCAGAATGAAAATCGAAACGTTTTTGCACTAGATTCAAAGCGGATAAAAATCGTTACGACAATAGTATTCCCACAAGAAAGGGTTAAATTCGTAACAGAGGTTCATTCAACGTCTTTACATCAAATAACCCTTTTATATTTCACGCCTTTGCATCCCCCTCATTGCAGCCTTGAGTTTACCCACCAAAGTTTTCATCGCCGATTCCTGTGGCTGGCGCGCTACAGGTTTTTGTTGTCCAAAGCCGTCAAACAATTCGTTGAGCTTAACCGTAAAGCCTAAATACGCACCTCCCGCAGAACGTGTGCCAGAAAAATCTCGGTCATCAACTTTCCCAAAAACGTAACCAGCCGAAACACGCAGGTTAGGCGTGAGGTAGTAGCCTGTTTCCAGAACAAAGCCTGTCTCACTGTAGCTAGACTGACTAATTACACGAGCCTCACCCACCAAATCCCAGCTATATCCCAAACGATAGGTAGCGCGTACTTGGGCCAGATTTACTGTGCTAGTACCGACTAAATCGTTAGCTATGTAAGAGGTGCTGTTACGCAAAGCATACTTCCCGTAGAATTCCCATTGCCAATTAGGAGCGTAAATCGCTTCTAAAGCAAAGGTATGGTCTTGAGAACCCGTACCACTTCCTAACAGGATAGTGTCAGGGATGGTTGATGGATTTTGGCGATATTCATAACGCAATAAAGCATTAAATTTATCGCTATTGGGGTCGCGGTAGGCTAAACCCAACTTGAGGTTAGCAGTATCTCCCAATCCTGAAAGCTTTTGATTGGAAGAACCAGCTTGTTGATAACGTACTAAAGCTGTGAGAGCCGGAGAAATTTTACCCGCAGCACCTGCGGTAATTACTGTATTACTACCACCAGAAGAAGAACGATGTTCATAACGGACGCTAGCTTGAAACTGCGGATTATCACTGTATTCCAGCCCGACACTGTAGCTATCGCCACCATCAAATCCGATCGCAGATGCAGCTTGACCAAAGGCGTAGGGTTGGGCATATTGTTGACCTGCCAAAGTGCGTCCGAAGAAGTTGCCAAATACGTGTTCGTAAGCAACGTTCAGCCGTAATCCAGAAGCAATAGTCCAACGGTTATTTATACCAATTGCTCCTTGAGTAGTCATTTCGTTAGCACCACCCAAAATTGAGTAACGACCAGTCAAGGTAGTATCCGATCCGAGTTTGTGTTCGCCGTTGACACTCAAGCTAGTGATGGAATTACCCGAATATTGACCGCTACTGTAATACTGTTGGGCTAAACTGACATTGACACCAGGAATTACCGCCCAATTCAACCCCAAAATGGTACGGTCTGGGTAAATAGCATTTTTTTGGGAAGATAAGCTGAGTTCATTTTGGGCTTGGAATGTCAGGTTTTTAGCTAGAGGAACTGAAAAACGCGATCGCAGTTGATCGGAATTACTACTGAGGGTACTGTCGGGGATACGGTCTTCTAGACGACGGTGAATCCAATCGAGATCGATAGTGGCGCTACCCAAGCGTTGTTGAATCCCAGCAGAAATCGTCGTCAGGGAATTATTAACCTTACTACCAGGTATCGCCTCATAACGCGGTGCAAACAGTTCTTCAAAGGTGTCTAAGGGTTGGGGAGCAATCCCAAAATTGTCTTCGCGATCGTATTGCGCTCTGACGTTGGTAGTTGAGGTGAGTTTAGCTGTAACCTGCGCTCCATAACGGGTTTGTCCTGGGACAAAACTGATAGTGGCATTATTGGCAAAACCCGTATCAGCAAAGCGATAATAGGCTCGACCTTGAATTCCATTAGCAATCTTTCCTTCAGCTTCTAAACGGTAAGCATCACCTCTAACTTTTCCCAAAACATCAGAATCATTAGTGGAATGGGCATATTCTGCGATTAACTTACCGTTGTCACCCAAAGCAATCAGCGCATCTGCGCCGTAGAGTTGAAAGTCGCGCACCCCGTGATTTTCTTGAATGTAAGTTGCTCCTATCCAACTTTCCTGATTAAGTTTGCGGGAAAGATTATATTGCAAACGACCAGCATAGATGCTCCCGTCAGAGTCTTCGCTGTCATATTGATAGCTAACAACAATCCGACGTACCAACACTTGTCCGGTTCGATCGATATCGGTACGAAGAATCGGTTCGCGGAATAATAAAGTACCGCGATCGTAGTCGATTTCGTAGTCTGGGCCTCGGTTAAGCTGTTTGCGTTCTAATACAGTTCCAGGACGATTGAGTTCTTCTAACTCGATAAAGACATTTTCACTACCGGCTTGTAAGAGTCTGCGAGAGAGGAAGTAATAGCCACTAGTACCATCGGGAGCAATGGTATCCCGTTGAAACCCTTCTAAGTGGTCGCCATAGAAACCTGTAATTTGTAGATTTCCTAAGTTGTAATTAGCTTTAAAACCGTGGAGTTGACGAGTGATAGAAGTAAATTGCTGCGATCGCCGCGCAAATTCTTCTGTGTTATAGTCACCCCACATCGCATAATCAGGATCGGAGCCAGGGGTACGAGCTGAACGCTCAAAACGCAAAAATACACTGTCAATGGAAGGAGCGACCACATCAACTTTCGAGCTATCGCCGTAGACAGGATAGTTTTGCTCGCTGAATTGATAAGTTCTAAACAGGCGATTATCGCAGTTGCAATCTTCATTGAGGCTACGAGAACTGTTGTATGCGCCTGTAAATAACCATTCTCCGATCGCACCAGTGGCAAATATCGCTGAATGGAAATCTAATTGCGTTCCATTGTTTTTGTCAGGAGGGAGGAAATCACGGAAACTGCCGTAATAATTTGTACCTCTAGCTCCCAAACGTAAATCTATGACTCCAGTAACTAAACTCGGACGCAGTGCCGTTTCAAATTGTAGTTGAGTGAAGGCTTCTAAATCATTAGCGATCGCGCGAATTGTGACAGTTTCGGCTTTTAGCTGCGATCGTAACGTCGCTGTAAATTGCCCCGCTTTCGCCTCCACTTGAAATCCCGGTTCATCGGGTTTAAAGTCTTTCCCGATCAACTCCCCAGCAGAGGGTATGAGGGTGACAACAGCATCACGATTCGAGCGATTGCCACTTGCATCGGTGAGTTGACCCCGGATTGTAGCCGTAGAACGCCCATCCGCCGGGATACGAGACTCAACTGTTTCTAAAGTTAATTGCTGCGGCGCTCCCCGAACTGCAACTTGCACTGTTACAGGGGGTTCTGTTCCTCCAACAACCTGTGCAGAAATGGTGTTTGTACCTTCTTTTAACGAGACACCATACCATGTCTGCGTTACTAAATTGGTGGTAGCATCAGTTTCCGTCCGTCCTACTAAAGAAGGGTCTACCAACGCACCATTTACCCGCAATTCTACTTGACTACCAGCAGGAAACTGCACAACCACCGTGCTAGCTTGGACATCTACAACACTGTCAGTCGTCGGAGTCAGGATTTTGATTGCTGTAGAGATAGGGACAGTGGGGGACACAGGAAGATTTTCATTTACTTCTTGTCCCTTTGTCCCCGCGTCCTCTACTCCAGCAATTTTGCGTAAGCCTCTAGGCAAATCTACATAAGTTGCTGGTTGAAATGGTTGTATTTCCATTGGAGAAGCATGAAACAGTGTCTCAGTATCTTTACCTCCATCGTTCTTGATTCCTACTATTTTGCGTGAGCCACTGGGCAAATCAATAGAAGTTTCTGGTTGAAATGGGTCTATTTCTGTTTCACTTGGCTGGATATCTGGAATTTCAGAAGCCGATGCTTTATAAGTTGAGGCAAATTCAAGAGGTGGAGAATCTTGCTCGGAACTTCCCAAGAGATCGGGAGAATTTGAATCTATACTTTTTTCAGCAACTTTATTCCGATCCGCTCGATCTTCAACACCTTTATCGGCTTGCAAATGGGAATCAGGGAAAAGAAGGTTTTCACTAGTGATTTCTGCTTTGACAATTGTCGGGTACAAAACAAGGCAGAGAGCTACTGGCATCGCCCCCATCAATCTCAGGTTAAATGTAGTTATACAGTGCAGTCTGGTTTTCATTTCTTGACTGGCTCCTGAAATGTGGGGGTGACAGCGAAGTTCATGCGTACTAAGCCACCAGGCTCTAAATGCACCAAGCGAGATTGGCTATTTCGTTCGCGGAATTTTTCGTTATGAGCTAGGGTGTAACCGGCTACACTGCTAAGGTCTAGTACACCTGTGTGGTATCCAGGTAAGGCATTAGCTAAGGAGAACAAACCATTAGGATCTGTTGTGATGCGGTTTCCGTCCTCCAGAAAAATCACTGCATTGGCTACTCCAGGCTCACCACGCTGTTGTTCGCCATCAAAGTTTTTATCAACAAACACCCGACCGATAATCGTGCCACAGTCAGAAACGATTCCTGGACGAATTTTCAATTGGTGGGTTGCTGGGCCATCCTTAGTACTAAAACGGTTATCAGCTCGTTGAGCATTAACGATCGCAGTGTTACGACCAGTACCACGCAGTGCATCAGCTGTTAGTTGAGCAGCGTAGGCAATATTCAAGACTTTCTCTGGGGAAATTGTTACGTCTGTGCGGAATGTCACTGTGTTACCGTTGCGTTCTGAAGCGATCGCGACTGGTTGACCATCTAGCTCTCCCTGCACAGATTTCGGTAAAAACTGGAATCCTAAAGGTAGGTCGTCGGTGACAAATATATTACTTAAACCAGCATCAGCAAGATTTTTTACCGACAGGCGGTAGATTACCGTATCTCCAGGTTCAGCAGTAGCGCGATCGCCTGTTTTGATAATCTGTAACTGATTGGCTTGACACAAATTTGTAGTGAATTCAAAGGCTAATAAATCCAGTCCCACCGTTTCTGCATTGGGAACTAAAACAACTGTTTGCTCTACTCTGGTTTCACCCGTAATACTGATTGGTTGACCATCTAGAGAACTGGCGACATATCGCACGACACCATTACCTTGTGTTCCAGTGTTAGCAAGGATTTCAATCTTGACCCGTCGCTGTTTATAGATAGAATTTGGTGGTGGATTAACTACAAAAATGTAGGTTCTACCTGGAGCAGTTTGACCCTTATTTGGATCGAGTAGGAAATTATAGACACCCGCAGGGTTATTCGTAACGAAGTAGGGATTACTATTCTCAGTATTCGGCGATTTCCCACCAGGAACGTTGTTATTAGGAATATCTGGTAACTCTGTTCGAGTCAAAGCAACCAAACTGCCCAATTCTATCCCCGTTGGATCGCTAGAGTTGGGTTCGTATACCCCAACTGAAAAACCTGTATAGTCAGGTAAAATTGTCCCAGCGCAACCTAAAATCCGTCCTAATGGATCGAGTAAGGGGATAGGACTAACATTAATTTGCTCAGAACTTCCTTGATATTGATCGTTGCTAGCAGAATCTGTATAAGTATAAGTAGCTTGATTTATTAATGGCACAGACGCAACCAGATTGTTAGTCTGTTGCGCGATCGCTGGCATAGATATAGTAGTATGCAAAAAACTTCCCAGAAGAACAGTAGCTGTTAACCGTCGCCACCAGCTACCGCTAGAAGTAATTTGCTTTTGGTTTTGAGGACGGTTCACCGAACACATCTCCTGTGAAATGTCAAGCTTGATGTTAATAAAAGCACTTATTTATTTGGGGAAATCTAGTTAAGCTAAAACCCTTTAAAAATCTTGTTTCCAGTGGAATCTGAAAATATTCTTGATTGCAGTTCTTTTTCGAGTCAGCAAGGCGGCGTGTTAATCAGCGCACTTGGGTTTGATAAGTTGCCTTGACTGTTGTCTTCGCTGCAAGTGACGGAATCTGCAAACGGATATGAGTGTAAGCAATGGCTGGGGCTGGTTTGGTTTCCACTTTGCCGCCAGGAAGAGTAACTTTAACCGTAGGATTTTCGACGAAGCTACGCCCACCATCAATGCTGTAAATAACTTTGGCATTTTTGGAGACATTAGTAGAATTCAGCACGTAGACCATTCCTTTGGGAATAGGTTGATTAAAAATCAAATTTTTCACTGGGCGATCGCTCTGATTTTCGCCACTCAAGGTATATCGCAATACATCTCCTGGTCGCACCACAACTTGACCTTTCAAAGGTTCCCATTTCTGGCTTTGCTTACCCTGTTGATCTTGTGCCACCACTTGCTTTTCTGCTTCTAAACGCAATTGAATTTGCCCTTGAGTTTTGATATTCTGAGCAACAGCACTTTCTGAATGCCATACATTTGCGATTCCCGGAATTTGTCCGAAAAATGGAACTGTAGTAATGAGAGCAAATGCTCCTAAACCTGCAAGAGAAACACGCTTCATATAAATAACCTCAAAAAACTTCCAGAATGTGAATTGTTGACTTATCTTTCCCAGCTTTTGCTAAGAAAAAGTCACTCTCCTATTTGCTTGCTGTTTGGGGTTGGGGATAAGGTCAAATGGTTCGCAGACTCTTCTGTACCAGAGTCTGCAAACTTCAAAGTCCCCAATCCCAACGAATTAGTTCACCTTGCGTTGGAAGGTAAATGTTCTTTGAATACCCGGTGCGATCGTGCCAGTGACAGTATCTATGTACTTAGCAACATCAGTGTTTGCCGTAGTTCCAGTTTGGTCGATGCCAGAGCTAGTAGCTGGATTACCACTAAAGAATTGGATGGTTGCACTCCCGGAATCCTTAGCTGAACCAACAATATTGCTAGTATCAATTTGACCGCTAGCATCATTGTCTAATGCCCAGTTATTGGGGCTTTTCGTACCATCTTCAGTAATCACAACTTTGTTAGCATTCAAAATCACATTCCCAGTTCCAGATTGAGGATCGGAAATATTTGTGTATTGAATTTGGTACTCAATAATGTTTCCTGGTGCAGGCTTTTTCGGATCGATACTGAATGTGCCATCATTCCCTTGGACTACAGGCCCAGTTCCTTGTAAAACTCGTGACATTTTCAACAGTTTCAGGAAGCCAGTGTACACGCGATCTATGGTAATATTGGACGAATCAAAGGTATTATCGTTGCCAGTATCTTTAATTCCATCACCGTTGGTATCTGTCGTATAGTTGTCAATCGAAGCAGTGATAGGTACTGGAAAGCCTTTACTAATATCAGTAGATAACTGCGTGCCTGGAGGTAAATCAACTTCCACACCATAGTTGATACTTGCACCAGGAGCAACGTTGGGTATTGTAATTGCTGTACCAGTAGTTAATGCAAACGCTCCATTATTATAGGTATAGACAGCAGACTGACTACCATAAGTAATAGTCACCTTTGTATTATTCGGTAAATCTCCTGGAATTGCTGGTGGCGTTGGCTCTATCTTCAAGACACCTGAGTCAGTACCACTATTCTTAACAGTGTTGGTGAAGCCAACTGACTGAGGATCGAGTGTACTACCAGGTGCTGTCCCGGCAGGAACGAGAGAAGATTTATTAGTGAAGTCATCGTTAGTTAAACCTGATGGCCCAGTAGCATCTGGGGCATTTTGCGGCCCGTTGAGTAACGCTGAAGCAACAGGTGCTTGCACCGTGAAAACGTTCGCCTCACCACCTGTACCAGTACCAGTGTTGTTATTACCTGCGTCAGTTCCAGTTTCTGGAGATGCTGGAGTATTAATATAGCCATCATCAACGTTGCCGGGTGGTAGAGTATCGGGAATACCATCACCATTGCTATCAGTACCCAGAGGAGGAGTCATACTGCCTGGGGAACCGTTGTAGTTGCTGGGATTTTGGTCGCCAGATTCGTCGTAGACTGGGAAATTGCTACTGGGTGTTTGACCAAACAATTGAGCGATATTAGCGACGGTTAAGGGTGAAGATGCAGTTGATTCAACAGCTAGCTGAATCGAAAAGCCATTCACCGTTGTACCAGGAGCGATGGAAGTAATAGTCGCTGGATTATTGATAAAACCAACGCGAGTGACTGAGGCCAAAGAGGCTGGTGCTGTCGTAGTCCAACTAGCTGTATTAGCATTAGTTGTAACTGGATTAGTGGTGTAGACAGTTTGCCAACCAGGAGGTGCAGTTGGTGCTACTGCTAAATCTGTACCCGCAGGAATTGCATCAGAAACCAAGATATAAGTACCAGCAGCACCATTAACATTGATGCTTGTACCCGTCAAAGCTGAGGGTGTAATTCCCTGCCCTGTGGGATCGTTGGACTCAACTCGCAAACTCAAATCGTAGGTCAATTTATCATCTGTAATCGCAGTTGTGCCAGCATTGTTATAACCACTGCGAATCTTCAGAATGGTGGCTAAAGCATAGGTCTTCACCGTTAAACCAACCTTAATTTGCTCGGTGGCGCTAGCTTCCCGTGTACCATTAACTGGTGTGCCAGATACCTCACCAGTACTACCATCGGGGTTATCTACGGTGAATACGTCACCACCATCAGGACTCCGCAGTTGGTTTTGGGCATCACCTGGAGTATTACCAAGAGTAACGGTAATGACATCATTGGTTTGAGCGCCAGCTTGTACAGTTACTGGCACACGTACTAACACAGTACCGTTAACCGGAATAGAAGGTGTGTCTACGCCACCTTGAGGAACGTTTATCCAAGTTTGACCACCATCAGTGCTATATTGCAGGCTATTAACTGTACCACCATTTGGTAATGTGCCCGAAACTGTACCCGGCCCAGTTGTTGTCGCTTGGTTGGGAATGTGGAATTTGGTGGGGTCATTACCTACGTTGGTTAAGGTGTAGGTGTAGATTAGTAAGTCGCCAACTGCAACATTACCGCCATTGTTATCTGTAACTCCAGACCCTGTAACGGTGATTCCAGCAACCTCTGCTACAGTGACAACGACAGTGTTAGAAGTGGCATTTATAGTTGTCCCTGGACTGTTAGGATCTTCGTAGGTTGCTGTTGCAGTGTTACTGATAGATGTACCCGCAGTCGTTCCGTCAGCTAATACGGGTGCGAGAAATTGGAAAAGGCTACCAGTTAATAATGCTGTTGCTACTAGAAATTGGTAAAGTTTACGCTGCTTATTTACGGATTGATTTCGATTTACCATATAAGTAGTTTGTTTGCTGAACTTGTATCTCGGATTTTGAAACAGGATAAAGTTCGGCAATTCCCTTTAAAGAATTACCGATTATGGCTGCCCAAAACGTTAAAGTTTTGGGAATGCATATTTAAGGAGTTAAATTATTGACACTCCTGGGAAATTATATTGAGACAATAACCAGAAATAACTTGTCTAGTGGTTTTACGCTTACCCTTGAGAATCAAGACTGGCAATCGCAAATATGTGTAATTTATTACTGTATTTTGCTTAGTTAGAGATGTAAATAGCAATGTAGCTTTTAAAGCAAAAAAAATCTTCCGTATAAATAAGTAACTTCTTGAGCTATGAATGAGTGCATCAAAGCTGAAAAATTAACTTTATTTTGGCAACACACATAGGAATTTTAGTGGCTTGATTCAGATGCTAAAAACACTAAAACTTATATATAAAAATGTTTTTGAGTCTTTGTTATCAGAAATATATACTGCCCTGGAGAGTCATTTAGATAAAAAAAATTGAAAATTAACTAAGCGTTCTAGATCGCTTAAATAGGATAGCAATTTCAACAAATGCAATTTTATCACAAAAAAATGCAATTTTATCATAGTACTTTTCAGTGTTAATGCTGGATAATGAAAGCCATTTTATTTTTTCATAACATTAATAATATACGTGTAAATACTATAAATAGAGATTACTAGTATTAAAGTTTTACAAGAATCATTCCTATCAATACCAGACATATCCGATATTTTTAGTCGGGTATGTTTGACTGGTATTTTTGCTCGTGTTAATATCAGGCGACAAGTGACAGACAAACAGGGAAAGCTAGTTTATGACTCAGGCAATCAAAACCCAAACCCAAACCCAAACCAGCACTGCCTACTTTCAAGCCTTGAAGTGTAAGGAATGTGGTGCAGAATATGAACTCAAAGCCAGTAATGTTTGTGAGTTATGTTTTGGCCCTTTAGAAGTTAAATATGACTACAACGCCCTACGTCTGACTGTCACTCGTGAAACAATTCAAGCTGGGCCTAATTCAATTTGGCGCTACCGCCCCTTTTTGCCTGTCGCAACTGACAATGTTATAGATGTGGGAACTGGTATGACTCCCCTAGTTCGTTCTCACCGTCTTGCCCGTCGCCTGGGTCTAAATAAGCTTTATATAAAAAATGATGCCGTGAATATGCCCACCCTGAGCTTTAAGGATCGGGTGGTGTCAGTCGCTCTATCCAGAGCGCGGGAGTTAGGTTTCACTACTGTTTCTTGCGCTAGCACTGGTAATTTAGCAAATTCTACAGCTGCGATCGCAGCTCATGCCGGTTTAGACTGCTGTGTGTTCATCCCCGCAGATTTAGAAGCCGGTAAAATCCTCGGTAGCTTGATCTACAGTCCCACCCTCATGGCCGTCAAAGGCAACTACGATCAAGTCAATCGTCTCTGTTCGGAAGTTGCAAACACACATGGCTGGGGTTTTGTCAATATTAATCTGCGTCCTTATTATTCTGAAGGTTCTAAGACGCTAGGTTTTGAAGTTGCAGAACAACTAGGGTGGGAATTACCCGATCATGTAGTTGCTCCTTTGGCGTCTGGTTCGCTCTTTACAAAAATTTATAAGGGGTTCCAAGAATTTGTCGAAGTTGGTTTAGTAGAAAACAAGAGCGTCCGTTTCAGTGGTGCTCAAGCTGAAGGTTGTTCGCCCATCGCCCAAGCCTTCAAAGAAGGACGTGACTTTATTAAACCAGTTAAACCGAATACAATTGCGAAATCGCTAGCAATAGGCAATCCAGCAGACGGTATTTATGCTGTGGAGCTAGCTCAGAAAACTGGTGGTAACATTGAATCAGTCAATGATGCCGAAATTATTGATGGCATCAAGTTGCTGGCAGAAACCGAAGGCATCTTCACAGAAACGGCTGGTGGTACAACCGTGGCCGTGCTGAAAAAACTGGTAGAAGCTGGCAAAATCGATCCAGACGAAACTACCGTGATTTACATCACAGGCAATGGTTTGAAAACCCAAGAAGCAGTCCAAGGCTACGTTGGTGAACCCTTGACTATTGATGCGAAACTCGATAGTTTTGAACGTGCGTTAGAGCGATCGCGTACTCTAGATCGCTTGGAATGGCAACAAGTTCTCGTTTAGTTAGGAGTTATGAGTTATGAGTTTTTTATTCATGACTACCTAACTCTTAAATTATACTCCTCACTTTTAACTCTTCACTTTGTACTTCTATGGCTGTAACAGTTTTAGTTCCTACAACTCTTCAGAATTTGACTAATAATCAAGCTAGTCTAGAATCCAACGGTAGCACCATTGCTGAATTGTTGGACTCCTTAGAACAAAGCTTTCCTGGCATTAAATCCCGGTTGTGCGATGAACAAGGTAAGCTACGTCGGTTTGTAAATTTTTACGTCGATAGCGAAGATATTCGCCATTTAGATGGTATAAACACAACACTTAAAGATGGCGATGAAGTAAGTATTGTCCCAGCTGTCGCCGGTGGTTAGGGACTTCCAGTTAAAAAAATATCCCGTTGTAGGGGCGCAAGGCCTTGCGCCCCTACAAATCTATAAATAATTTGGGATAATTTATTTTTTGCAAGTCCCTTAATACACAGAACACTAAATAAGATAGAAGCTTAACTAGACAAACCTTTGCAAGATTGCGTCATTCCCAGCCTGAGACTATTGGTGACAACTTAAGGCGAAACTAGTTTTGTCAATAGTAGTTACGCTATAAATAAGTCACTTGAGAGAGTATCAAATTAAGTCTTGTACTGTGTTTTGAGGGTAGGGATGAACGATGCTTTTAAATATGACACGCTCGCTGGCTTAGAAATAGTGTTTTCTACCCTAATTTTCGGCAAAATTTTCAGCACTATTACTTATTATACAGAAGGCGGCTAAACCCGTCTTTTTTATTGCTAGCCATAAAAGGAGATATGTTTATTATTTATACCAAGCTTCTAAGATTTATTATCAATGAATCTCCGCATCTTCCAAAGTTCTGAGCGTTGGCTTACAGGGAATCCTGTGTTAAGGTGCAGAAGCTTCTTATTATGTGAAACTGAAATTAAAAACTAAAAGTACTCCGCAAAATGCCGATAGTAACTGAGTCACTATCTGGTGTATTACCAGGCTGGATAAGATGAATTATTCCTGGTGTAATGCTGATATTATCTGTTAATTGAAAACGATAAAATGCCTCAATTTGAGTGGTCGTGCCTGGTTGTCCACCTGCTCGTCCTAAACCTGTATTGATAAAATCAGGGACATTATTTCCTACAGGTAAGTCACTACTAGTGATTTTAGGAGGTTGACCGACATAAATTCCTCCTAAATTTCCTTTCTTCAATAAATCAGGGAAATTCAGAAACACCATATAATTTGTCGTTTCTACACTTCCCGATTGCCCAGGAATATAAGATTTAGTATAACCACCCCACGCGCCTGCACTAATACGGGGAGAAATTTGCCAAGTGAGAGTCGCACCCACAGCGTTAGTTTGTAGCGGTGCTGATTTTCCAGTAGTGGTATTAACTGTAGTTAAGCATTCATCACCAACAAAGGTTAGCAAACAACCATCTGAAGCGTAATTATTAACGTAATATAAACTTAAATCTAGAGTATCGGTTGGTGTTAGCAGTAATTGCACACCTGTAGTGGTGGTTCCATCAAATAAACCGCTACCTTTACCAGGATTTCCTGGTTGATAACTAGTATAAATTGCCTGCAAACTAGCGCGTTTAGCAAATTGCCAATCAATAGCTATACCACCGTGACCATATCCCATATTTAAAATTGGGTTTCTTTGGGCAAAATAAGATAATGGCCCTGTTGCAGCACTTTCTACCCGATTGGGGCCTCGGAAAGCAGCTGGCATACTTACGCCCTCTGTTCCTACCATTACTGCTAATTTATTTGTCACCAGCCAATGAAAATTGAGGTCACTTACAATCAAATTCTCTGTAGGAAATTCGTAGCCAAGTAAAACATCATTCCGAGAAACACTATTGGTAAATCTAGGCCCACTAGTACCGTTACCATCTAAAAGACCTGTAAACAAGTAACTGCTAGGAGTGATTTGACTAGTTAAATACAGTTGCGCCAAGGATATAACATCAATATTTGTCCCTCTATCATCTGTATCTTTTTGTCCATCTCTAGGATTAACATCACCACGATTATTAGTCCGTCCTTGAATGCCAACTATGAGTAGTCCACTGAGTTTAGTTGTTGTTGAGAATTGGTTGGCTTCGATTTCAGCAGTTTTGGCTTCTAAATTATCGACACGACCCCGCAAAGTTGCTAATTCAGGGGCAAATTCTAACTGCAATTTTTGTAATATTGCTAAATCTTCACGAGTAACTAAATCACTGGTGGCTGTAGTAATTAATTCGTTGACTCTATCTAAACAAGCGTTTACACCCGCAGCAAATTCATACCGAGTTAAGGCGCGATTACCGCGATAGCTGCTATCTGGATAGCCGGCTATACAACCATAACGTTCTACTAAAGACTGCAAGGCTTGGAATGCCCAATCGTTGGGTTGTACGTCCTTGAGTTGAGATACCGATGTAACTTGGGACATCGGTTCTTCTGGAGAGAGGGAGGGGGATGAGGAAATAATATTATCGCCCTTAACTCCTACATCCTGAGTAGTTTCTGGATTGATGTACTCTTGTGCTAATGCTTTTTGTGCAACTCCATTTACTCCCGCAATTAATAACGATGCGAGCATCCAGGTTTTGCGATAACTGCGGCTAATAAGTCTACCTTTCAATTTTTTACACTCTGCTCACATACTTAAGTGAAGAGTGTATTCGCGATTATCTAGGGTTTACATGGGGACATTTACGGATTTTGTCCCAAATTAGACTTAATGCTTCTGGGCAACTTTTGAAAGGGCGAGTATAACAGGGTATTGGGTATTGGGGACTGGTTACTGGGGACTGGGTACTGGGGACTAGGTACTGGGGATTAGGAAAGAGTTTTCTTAATACCGAATCCCTAATCCCCAATCCCCAATCCCTAATCCCTAATCCCCAATCTATGGCAAATCGTTCACGCAAGCTGAAGCCAAAAGCCTCTAAACTAAATCAACCTCCTGCTGGTGCGATGAAACGCGTCGCTAAAAAACCCCAGAAAAAGCTAAAACGAGGAAGTTGGTTGTCATCAATATTAGCGATGCCTACGGCGGCAAGCTACGCAATTATCTTAAGTAGTGCTAGTCTAATTATGGCTTTTGCCTGGATTAGTGTTCTCTTCATCTTCAATCCAGACGAGGTAAGCTGGCTAAATAAAATTTTACCTGCATGGGCACAAATTCCCCTTGGTAAACACGAACGCCCCCAAACTCTCAAACAAATTCAACTGGATTTGAGTAAAAAAAACCAAATATTTGGGGAAACTCTGCCTTTAAATCAAGATGTGAAAACCTCATTTTTACTACCAGTTTTGCAACAACGTGCTAATTGTCAATCTGATTGTAAAGAACTGGTGGAACTCAGGGTTTACGAACGCTCAGAAGAGTTAGAGTTTAAATCTCAGTCAGAAAATTACTACTATTTAGCGACTCAATTATCTGTAACTGGCCCAGATGAATCCTTTGTGATTTCTTCTTTGCTTGATGGAACTTCAGAACCCCAGGATATCAGTATTCCCCTACCTTTAACTGAAGTGCAACGCTTTGAAGGTAAGACACCATCATCAGGGGTTTGGTTTGATTTGCGGGGTAAACGCCAACAAGCAACTGATACGATCCGCTACGGTTACGTCGTATACTACAATCCAGAACGCACAAACTTACTACAAATGTTGTCTTGGACTAGTCCTAACGGACAATTGCCGAAATGGCAGCAGGTAACTGGTGATGGTACAAAAGAGTTAGTTATCGATCAAACAGTAGGTTTAGAACCGCATTTACAAGTTTACCAAGTCAAACCTCTGAAGTTATTCCTCAAACCAATTCAATTGGAGGCGATTAGCCTCCAATCATCGACCTTCAAGGATTCTGGATACCAAAGTGCCTTGTCAATTGCCCGTAGTGGATTGTGGACACCAGCTTTTGAATGGTTGAAATTTATCAAGAAACAGCACAAAGGAGTTTTACCAGAAACGGCGCAAGCGCAAATGGATTTGATTCGCTTGCATTCCCAACTTACTAAAACCCAAGCCCAGAAAATTTGGGCAAGTCCTAGTCAAGAAGTGCTGGCAGATTTGATTGATGGTCGCTGGGAGAAAGCTTTACAGGTGTTTGAAGCGTCGCCACATAATGCCCAAGAAATTGCTACTCTACTTAAATCTGATGAAAAACGGTTGTGGAATCGCACAGCAGCAGCGTTGCAGGTAAACCCAAATAGACGAGAGGTGCAAGCTTGGTTCGCGTTGATTTTAGCAGTTCAGCGAGGAGAAGGACATGCTAATTCTTGGTTAAAGGCGCAACCAAAAATTACAAAAGAGAATCTTGACTATATTCAAGGTCTGTTGGCAAGACTCAATGGTAAGGGTACATCGCAAATATCCTCTACTCACCCTAGTCAGATTGTTGGTACGGTGCAACCAATCACTCAAGTTACTAACACCGAATGGCTGCAACCAAATTCCCCAGCAGATTTGAAACTTACGGATAACCAAGTTTGGTATCAGGTGGAGGTAAGTGCATTTAATGACGGGAAACGCTGGCTAAATTTCCCCTTTGATAATTTCAACCCACCGAAAACTGACGCCGCCAAATTTTTCTGGAAAACTTTGGGAATCAGTTCTGACCCGGAAATCCAGATTGTAGTCTGGTTGCCAAATGGAGAGCAAAAAATTACTATAGCCGCTATCAAAGCGGTGCAACTACGGGGTAAAGTTTTGCGCCTCTTAGCTGCTGGGCCAAAAATTCCAGATAATCCAAACGATGCTCTCCAACCCAAACCTTTAGCTTTGACAAATGCCGCATTGGAATGGGTGCAACCATCTCCTATTACTTTACGAGAACTGCATCAACAAAATCCCCAAGGGGTGAAGATAATGTTATCGAGTTTGTGGCAATCTTTGCAGCAATCTGGTGAATTTCCGGTTGGTGCTATTCCCAGCTTTGAACAGATGCAGGAAAAATTGGGTGATTGGCCTGTTCAAGTGATTGATTTAACAAATAACGCTCAACCAGAAATAATCCTGACTATTTCACCAGAAGCAATAGCATCCTTGAATCAGGGGACACCTGAAATTCAAAGAGAAAACACAGAGCAGCGCCGCGACCGGACTATAATTTTGTCTGATGTAAATAAAGTTATTTACACTGATTTTACAGGAAATTACTTACAAAGACTGTCTGCGATCGCCAAGCCTTCAGGGGTGCAATCCTTAGCTTTACTGGTAGAAAATGCTCATAACTACAGTTTGAGGCGCTGGTCAGAGAAAAATCAGCGCTTTGAATAACGCACCCCTGATTCAAATTTCCCCTTTACTCAAATTTAAATTAAAGAGGGAAAAAGCGACGGCGAATAGCCCGTCGTAGACATCGCTATCTAGAAGACGGACTTATTCTTATTCTTCTTTTTGGTTGGTTTCGGCTAAACGTTGGTGCTTCAGATTTTCCAATTGCTGCAACAGAGAGTCTACCTCTGCTTGTAAATGCATCAATTTAGCTTGCTGATCGTCTTGATAATAAGACTTGGTTAACTTACTGACCCAGGCAGTCTGGGACTCGCCATCGGAAACACTAGATAAATAAGTAGGCATCGCTAATTAAATCCACTATTTAACTCACACCATTAGAAATATTATAATAATGCTCTTTTAAGCTTTATTACATTATTGTATATTTTCAATCAATTACTCTAATGGATTTTGCGTTCAATCATAAAAGACGGTGATTATAATCGCTGTGTTCCAAAAAAACACTGACTCAAGTGTGTAAAGCTTCCTTCCGCTGGACGGTACTTAGGAGTAGTTAATTTATAGTCTGTCAATTATGGTTGTACTAATGATTATCGCCGTTTTTAGGGAATTTACGCAAGAAATTATATGTAGACTATATCAAGAATTATGCTAAATCATGAAAAAACCTAGGGCGAAGCACTTGCATTTGGTGCAATCTCTCGTAGAAAGGGAGGTGGAAGGCTAACATCAAAAAGAGACAGCCTCTTAAGTATTTTCCTATCTTCACTGAAACGTATAGGGTGTGAAAATACATAGATAAGTTTGAATAAAATAATTCACTAAACACAACTTTAAACACGGATAAATAAGAGTTTCAGAGAGTTATGACATAAGTCTGATATAGGAATTAGGCTTGATTTCTAAATTTACTTCTATAGACAGAGAACAGGGAATAAGCAATAGGATAAATACGTACTCAGTCTTGTTAAAAAATAAAATAAGAGTCCTATAGATTTACAGATGATTTTTCATCTCGTCATTCTCCTCTAAGGTAATTTGTTGAACCGAAGGTCGCCGTGGCGGTTTATGATAAATTAACGTTCTAAATAAAAATAGCAAGTGAAACGCCTGCACCACAAAAAATAATATTCTTAACAAGATTATTTTGGATTAGGGAACTCTGAATAGGCAACTGGTAACGAAAAATCTACTTTCTTCCTCTTTCCCATTTTGCGCTTCCCGATCCCACCCTTTCTAAATATCCAATCCTTACATTAAGAAATTTTAAATCCCGTGACTTTGAGCCTGTCTGTTGCTACATCTCATCGCCAACCCTGGCCCGGACTGATAGAAGCCTATCGCGAATACTTGCCTGTCAGCGAAAAAACCCCGATTGTGACTCTATTGGAGGGCAATACACCTCTAATACCAGCGCCAGCGATCGCAGAACGCATTGGCAGACAAGTACGGGTTTTTGTAAAATATGACGGTCTCAATCCCACCGGCAGCTTCAAAGACCGGGGGATGACTATGGCAATTTCCAAGGCCAAGGAAGCAGGGGCAAAAGCAGTAATTTGTGCTAGCACGGGCAATACCTCAGCAGCCGCCGCCGCTTATGCTAGACGGGGAGGCATGAATGCCTTTGTACTGATTCCCGACGGTTATGTGGCACTGGGCAAGTTAGCTCAAGCATTACTATATGGCGCAGAAGTATTGGCAATTAAAGGTAATTTTGACCAAGCCCTAGAAATTGTCCGCGAGATGGCCGAAAGCTATCCGATCACTTTGGTGAATTCAGTCAATCCCTACAGGTTAGAAGGACAAAAAACAGCAGCCTTTGAAATTGTCGATGCATTGGGTGACGCACCAGACTGGTTGTGTATTCCTGTGGGAAATGCGGGAAATATCACAGCATATTGGATGGGATTTTGTCAATATCATCAAGCCAGAAAGTGCGATCGCCTACCCAAGATGATGGGATTTCAAGCCGCAGGAGCAGCGCCCTTAGTCCACGGTCAGCCAGTGGCGCATCCCGAAACCCTAGCGACAGCAATTCGCATTGGCAATCCTGCAAGTTGGGAGTTAGCGATCGCCGCCCAAACCGCCAGCCAGGGAAATTTCCACGCCGTTACCGATGCCGAAATTCTCGACGCTTATCGACTTTTGGCAGCATCAGAAGGTATCTTCTGCGAACCTGCTAGCGCCGCTTCTGTAGCCGGGTTGTTGCAGGTGAAAGACCAAATTCCTACAGGGGCAACAGTGGTTTGTGTCCTCACAGGCAATGGACTAAAAGACCCAGATACAGCCATTAAACACAATCACAGTCAATTTCAACAAGGTATCGCGGCGGAACTGGGCGCAGTAGCTAAGGCAATGGGATTTTAGGGCATTGGGCATTGGGAATTGGGCATTGGGCATTGGGCATTGGGAAAGAGGAGGCAGAAGTTCTTTAATTTTGAATTTTGAATTTTGAATTTTGAATTGATTTCTCCCCCTGCTCCTCTGCTCCTCTGCTCCTCTGCTCCCCTACCTCTGCTCGTTCGTGTGTCAAGCTATCAATAGCATCACCCAAGGCAGTAGTCAGGCTATTGCGGGTTTGGGCGTGATTATCCTGCTCAGTTTTCAAAGCTTGCAAGAGGCGATCGCGTTCTTTAATTGCGGCGATCAGTTTAGCTTGCAAGTCTTCCACAGATTTTAGCTGTTCTATTTCTTGTTGGATAGCTACTGGTGTCCCAGCAGCTAGTGTTTCTATTTCAAAACCTTGGAGTTTATGCAGTTCTGCCTTGAGGGAGGCGATCGTCTGTTGGGAAAGTTGAGTATCTGTACGGCGTTGTTCTGCTTCTGTATTGTAAAGCTGACGCCATTTTTGGGCACTTTCCCAAGCTGTATCGCGCTCGTGTTGCAGCTGTGCCATCTGCTCTTTGATTACCTGGATTTCTGTCAACCACTGTTGTGTTAAATCTTGATTCATACATTAATAGTCATTAGTCATTAGTCATTGGTCAATGGTCATTAGTTAGAAACTCTTGACTCGGTATTCTTGCGGTAGAAAGACAGATGCGATCGCTACGCAAAATTTAGCACAGTAGTTAATCAACCCAACCAGTTTTAACTCTAAATTATGCCAAAGCTTCGTTTTTTTCGCTTCTTTGGCCACCTCAATTGGCGCACGATTAAAAAAACTTTTTCCCGAACAATCGAAAGGCGACTTTTTGGACTCGCCTCGGAAATCGCCTTTAATGCCATGCTATCACTGTTTCCAGCAATTCTTGCTATCATCACAGCCATTGGCTTATTGGCAGAATCTTTACAAAATACCTTTAAACAGCTGGCGGCACAACTAAGTCAAGTCCTACCCGATCAAGCCTTGGAGCTGATTCGTGATTTTGCTACTACAGAAATTACTAACTCCAAAAACAGTGGTTTATTTTCTCTAAGCTTTGTATTAGCAATTTGGACTGCTTCTGGGGCGGTGAGTACCGCAATGACAGCCCTCGATCAAATCCATCAAATTCCCTCAGAAAACATCCGTCCCTTTTGGAAAGCCAAGCTTGTCTCTCTGGGATTAACAGTCGGTACTATGTTGCTTTTAGTCTTGGCTTCTTTCTCAGTGTTTACTAGCGATTGGCTTTTGGGAATAGTAGTGCGTGAAAATAGTTCTTTGATCTTTTTGTTGCATCTTTGGCTACTGTTACGCTGGCCTTTAGCTTTAAGTATTGTTGCTGTCGCCTTTGGCTTTGTCTATCGCTATGGCCCAAGCAAGTGGAACTCAGGCACGCCAATGATGCCTGGAGCAATTTTAGCAGCTGTTTTTTGGGCAATGTTGTCTGCCCTATTTCGGCTGTATGTGGCGAATTTTGGCAATTATAATAAAGTATATGGTGCTGTAGGAGCAGTGATAGTTTTAATGCTCTGGCTGTCAATGAGTGCTGCTGTTCTGTTAATCGGCGATCAGTTAAACGTGACTGTCGGCGAAGATATGCGCTTAAAAGCCCAGCCGCAATCGAAAGTAAAATATTAATTCGTAAATCCTTGAGAAAATGATTGCAAAAGCTCAGTAGGGGAGTAAAATATCTAACGATTCAATACAAAGTAAGCGATCGCCTCCATGCCTGATTCTCCTCCTCGATTTTCGATGATTGAACCTGATGCCAAAGCACCCACATTGAAACGTCTGCGTCAGTTAAGTCGGCTGTTGGATAATGTTATTACCATTCCTGGTACAAAGATTGGTTTTGGTTTAGATCCAATTTTAGGACTCATACCGATTGGTGGTGATTTTTTGGGAATAATGTTTTCTAGCTACATCATTCTAGAAGCAGCACGGCTAGGCGTATCTAGAGCCACTCTAGGTAAAATGGTTTTGAACGTAATCATTGATGGTTTGGTAGGCGCTGTCCCAGTTTTGGGAGACTTTTTTGATTTTGCCTGGAGAGCTAACACTAATAATATTAAGCTCTTGGAAGAATACTTAAAGTTTCCTAGCGAGCAAAAGAGTGCAGACAGATGGTTTATCTTTGCCGTTTTGGTTGGATTGTTGCTAATCTCCATTGCCTTAGTAGCATTGCCTGTAATTCTAATTAGAATTTTGTGGAGCGTCTTTACAGGCGGTTAAATTGTTTATTGATAAAAGAATGAAAGATTGGTGGCAAGCTACTTTTCCTAAAGGGCGGCAAAGTCTAGTTATTACTGATGCTAAAGGGTATCCTGTACAAATTGCTTATGGCGAAAGCGGTAGAGGTAAACCGCTAATTTTATTACATGGTATGGGGAGTTGGAGCTACAATTGGCGGCACAGCGTAGCAGCATTATCTAAATATTACCGAGTAATTTGTTTTGATGCCAAAGGTTTTGGTTTTTCCGAAAAACCATTGTCTCGTAAAGAACACAACGGTCATCAAGTTATTGAGTTTCAAAGAATTATTCAGGCATTATGTGATGAACCCGCAGTCATTGTGGCCGAATCTCTAGGGGGATTAGTTGCCCTTGCTCTTGCTCAAGAAAACCCGCAGTTAATCGGACGGCTTATAGTAGTAAACGTACCTGTTTTTGCCGAACAGCTACCCCATTGGTCTATGTGGTTGCTTGCCCAAACACCCTTAGAAATAATGCAAACAATTGACTCCTTACGTCTGACATATTTGTTTGCGCCTCTATTTAGAGAAGTTATGGCAATAGAAAGACGTAGGGTATTATTCGATCCCTCAATTTTGACGCAGGAAGATATCTATTGGATAACTTACCCGTTTACTGAATTGCCTGGTACGATCGCAAAAGTCGCCGAAGAGTTACAAATAGCTGCGCGAGAAATTGAGAATTGGCAAGCAAATAAGCCAAATATGCTCACCAAAATTCAAAATAACCTGAGTGCAATTAAGTGTCCCACATTAGTTTTGTGGGGTGAGCAAGATAGTTGGTTTCCTGCTAGTCATGGTAAAAAATTACATCAACATATCCCCAATTCTAAATTACAGATTTTATCTAACTGCTGTCATGATGCCTCAACTGGGGCTTCTGCGGTGTTGAATAAAACGATTCTTGAGTTTTTACGAGATACTAATTTCTAAGAGGATGTCTGAGAAGTATCAAATATTTCTTGATCCCCCCTAACCCCCCTTAAAAAAGGGGGGAATAAGAGTCTTAAAGTCCCCCTTATTAAGGGGGATTTATGGGGATCTCCAAGGGTTAGATGTATACAAAAAAACTTTTCAGACATCCTCTAAACTCGACTTTATCCATTTTTCACAACGCGATCGTTTAAGCTGAAACCTTTGTAGGACAGTAATTTTATTTTTTTAACTTCATCGATAATCTGTGACATAGAAAAAGTATTTGCCAAAAAGCTAGGGTTTTTGCCAGATAAAGAAAGCGAGTTCTTAATTTTGGATAAAGTCGAGCTAAAGAAGAATTCAGAAGCTTGAATTCTGTTTCGATAAAAAGAGAGTGGGAGGAAGCATATCAGTCAGCTTTCAAACTCCCACTCTACCATTTGCTGCTGAAGTGAACAGGAATGTATACAGACGTTACCCATTAGGGGGCTAATGCGTAGTTCAACAACAACGCCTACACGCATTGAATATTCCTGTTGCAGCAAATGCCAAACCTGATTATTGAATTTATTTACTGAGATAAATACTCTGTAAATAATTCTTAGAGATAGCTTTTTGTTTTTGTAAATCACTCAATAAATAGTGTTTTACAAAAGGAATTTGCTTAAGTGGTAGTCCCTGATAATCAAACCCTTGAAGTCGTTTATCTTCATACAATTTAACTTGAATCATCAAAAGCTAGTTGCCATTTTGGCAAGTTTTTAAATTTCCTAATTGCTCATATCTAACTTTTGAAAAGCAATTAAACCGCTATATAGCAAATAAATTATTCGTACATATAGCGGTTCTTGTTTAAGTAGGGGCACGTTATATTCCCTACACCTTTATCTCGTTCTCAGTCTCCGACTGGGAATGCCTAATGGGAGGCTCTGCCTCCCGAACTCGCGGCAGAGCCGCCAGGAGCAGCATTTCTAGCCTCTGGCTAGAAACGAGATTTTTGCATACCGTGCCCCTACACCTTGCGATATGACCTCGTACCACATCTGAATGGAAAACGCTATAACAAGATTCCCGACTTCTTCGAGAAAGTCGGGAATCTAAGCCTAGCTAATTGGCAAAAAGTGTTAATTTAACGGGGTTTACTTTACCGTAGTATTAATACTGGCGTAAAATAGCAGACAATGAACTATTTTTACGAAGATCCATCAATTCTGCTAAGGATTCTGTGCGCGTATCCAGGTGGTGCTTGTGTTCTGCTGGGAGAACAGTTACCAGATGCTTTGTTTTAGGTTGCATCTGCATCAGGGGCATTAGTTGTGGCTGTGGCACAAAAATTGGCTGACTCTTGGGAAGATTTGGTTCCAATTTTTGGTGATGCTTCTGTGCCAAGCGTACCTGCTGGCGATTAACCTGTTTTTGAACTTTTTGCGGTTGCTTGGTGCGGTTAAGCATTCGGAAAATCAGCAAAGAACCGCCACCACAGCTGAGAACGATCGCAGCAACCATCCATAAAGGTGTAGGATTACTACTCTCAGAGGGCACACCGATTGGTTCTTCAACGATAACTGGGATTTTTTCTGGTTCTTCTTGTGCTACCGGGCCAGCATTACCTAAGCTGTATAAGGCAAAGGCACCACCACCTAGAAACATGGCTAAACACCCGGTTAACAATAGCCAAGGATGATGTGCAACCAGATATATCAGAACATTCGAGCTGTTTTTTAGTCTCGATTTCCTGTTTGTCAGCTCTGGAGTAGCCCTTTTAAATTGGGTTCGCTCGCGCTGTACACTCTGACTTTTTTCCATGATTACTTTCAGATTTGTACCCCTCTAGTGAATAAATTGTACTGGAGGAGTCAAGCATCAGGTATCCGTAACAAATTTCAGATTTTAGTAGCTTTTTTGTAAAACATCAGCTACAAAATCTGGCTAAATTTTGCCAAAGTTCTGTATTTATTGTGACTTTTTACCGTACTAATCTGAAATCAGTTTGCTGATTTATTCTGTCAGCTAGGAGAATGTCTTTCAAGAGCAAGTTGAATTAACCGATCGACTAATTCTGGAAAGGAGACTCCACTATGTGCCCAGAGTTGAGGATACATACTTGTCGCAGTAAAGCCTGGTAAGGTATTGATTTCGTTAATAAATACTTCTTGTGTTGCTTCCACATAGAAAAAATCTACCCTTGCTAACCCAGCAGCGTCAACAGCGGCAAAAGCTTGTAAAGCCATGTCCTGAATTTGACGGGCGATCGCCTCTGGAAGCTGTGCGGGGATCAGTAAATCTGCCCGACCTTCAGTATATTTAGTTTCATAATCATAAAAATCGCTGTCATAAGTAATCTCTCCAATGACAGAGGCTTGGGGTCGATCGTTACCTAAAACGGCACACTCAACTTCTCTAGCGACTACTCCAGCTTCTACAACTAGTCGGCGATCGTAACTGGCAGCACTATCTAAAGCAGCTTCTAATTCTGGGCGCGATCGCACTTTGGCAATACCCACTGATGAACCCAAATTAGCAGGCTTGACAAAAGCTGGATAACCTAATGTTGCCTCAATTTCATCACACAGTTTCGGAAATACGCACGGATTAGACCAAACCTGCGATCTAGTTACCGCCTTGTATTTTACCTGTGGTAATCCCGCTTGCTCAAAAGCCATTTTCATGGCAATTTTATCCATTCCCATAGCCGAACCTAACACCCCAGAACCGACAAAGGGGACTTGCATCAAAGTCAGTAACCCTTGAATTGTTCCATCTTCACCGTTAGGGCCGTGGAGGATGGGAAACCAAATATCCACTTGGGCAACTTGAGAGGGAGATTGCCAATTGCTCAGAGTTTGGGCTTGAGGGTTGGATGTCAGATTTCCAACAGAAGTTGATGCCGATTCCAGTAGCGGACTGCCGGTTGCTAAAACCTTTTCGGGTGCTTCTCCTGCTAGCCAGCGGCCATCTTTTTGGATGTAAAAAGGCAATATTTCGTACTTACTAGCATTTTCCCCTGCACTCAAGGCGTTAGCGATCGCCCGTGCTGATTTGATCGAAACTTCATGTTCTCCCGAACGACCGCCAAACAGTAACCCCACCCGCAGCTTAGTCATTTTCGGCTCCTCCACACTTCTCAAGCAGATAGCGTATCACAACCTACAAAAATTGCCATATTTTTCTAGATTATTTTATCGAGGAAGGCAGGGGGAGCAGGGGAGAAGTTGCAGTAAGTTTTTCCCCTCTGTTTCTCTGCCCCCTCCCTCCTGCCCCTGCCCCCTGCCTTCTGCCTCCAATTAAAACAATCGTGTTGTCAGCTACAGTAATATTCCAGGAAAATGGGCAACAATATTGATAACTAACTAGAAATGCAGCCCTACCTGTAAAAGATGCTGCCGTTTCATGAAACCCAGAATTATTGTTTGTGGCTTAGGACGTACCGGATATAAAACCTTTCGTCTGCTGAGACATCAGGGAGCCTTCGTTGTTGGCATTCATCACCAATCTATCCCCGGCGAAACCGCAGGAGATGTGATTGTTGGAGATTTACAAGCAGCTTCTACCCTGACAGCAGCAGGAATTCAACAGGCACACACTTTAGTCATCGCTGGATCTAAAGATGCTCTGAATTTATCTATTATGATGCAAGCGCGGGTGCTGAATCCCCAGATTCGGATTATCAACCGTTTTTATAATACAAATTTAGGAGAGCGCCTAGATCAAAGTTTGCCAGACCATTTGAGTATGAGTGTTGTCGGATTAGCAGCACCCGTATTCACCTTTGCAGCACTGGGAAACCGAGCGATCGGACAAATTAAATTATTTCAGCAAACTTGGCCAATTCACGAAGAATACATCGATCAAAACCACTTCTGGAAAGGTCGAAAGCTGAGTGAATTGTGGTCAGACCGATCGCGGATGCTAATTTATTACTTACCAGTCAAAGGTGAGATGGATTTGGTATCAGCTGTCATAGCTGGCCAAGAAATCCAAGTAGGCGATCGCATAATTATTGGTACACAACCCCGCATCCGTTCTCCCCGGAGATCGTTGATTAGAAAACTGCTGAAAGTTATGACTAATTTTAGGCAGTTTCAGGAACACGGGCGATCGGTAGTGGTGGGTGCTATTGCACTATTGACGGTTATTGCGATCGCTACATTCACCTATATGTCGGCTGAGTTGAGTTTGTCTCCTGTGGATGCTCTATATTTTTCTGTCGGCATGATTACCGGAGCCGGTGGTAATGACAAAGTAGTAGAAAATGCTCCTAACAGTATTAAGTTATTTACTGTTGTGATGATGCTGATTGGAGCAGTAGTGATTGGTATTTGGTATGCCATGCTCACCGATTTTGTCTTAGGAAGCCGCTTTAAGCAATTTTGGGATGCAGCCCGAATTCCTCAGCGATCGCACTACATTGTCTGTGGCTTAAGTGGTATTGGGGTGAGAATTGTTCAGCAACTCCACGCCAGCGGACATGAAGTTGTCGTCGTTGAACCCGACTCCAACAGTAAATATATCAACACCGCCCGCGAACTCGGTATCCCTGTGATTCAGGGTGATGCCAGCTTCCGCACAATACTCAAAGCTAGCAATATAAACTCTGCCGCCGCAGTGATTACTGTTACTAGCAATGATGCTACCAATTTGGAAATTGCCCTCAAAGCCAAAGGTTTGGCACCCAGTATTCCGGTGATTGTTCATTATGGCGATCCTGATTTTGCTGGCATAGCCCAACAGCTATTTGGCTTCGATGCAGTGCTGAGTCCGGCTGAATTAGCAGCGCCAGCTTTTGCTGCTGCTGCGCTAGGGGGACGTATCCTGGGCAATGGCATCACAGCCGATAGTCTTTGGGTAGCTTTTGCCACTGTAATTACAGCTTCACACGTCTTTTGCGGTCAATGGGTGAAAAATGTAGCAATGTCTGCTGACTGCGTACCTTTGTACGTAGAAACAAACCACCAAACTCTTCACGGCTGGGATTTATTAGAAACTAATCTCAGTGATGGTGACGTTTTATATATGACAATGCCAGCGACGCGGCTATATCAATTGTGGCGGGGCGAGCAAGTTTGTGAAGCACATGCTTAAGACAATAGACCTCTTGGCATTTGTGCTTTTTGCACTCTTGTGGGAAAAGGGACTCATCTTTATTGGGGAAAGGGAAAATACCAAACCTTTCCCCTTCCCCTTTTCCCGATTTCTGCAAAAAGTCTAATTCTCACAGTCATTGCACCCTCATGCGTGACATTGATGTAAACTTAAGCCAAAAGCCTTTTCAAACCTCGTTTCTAGCGAATTATTAAAATCCAAAAAGGATTTGTTGTGAAAGCTGCAATTAGACTAGCTAACAAAAGTGATGCTTTAAAAATGCTGGCAATTTATGCGCCAGTTGTGTGGGAAACTTCAATTTCCTTTGAGATAGAGCCTCCCAGCAAAACGGAATTTGAAAAACGCATCAATAACTATCAACAGCAGATGCCTTGGCTAGTGTGTGAAATTAACGGTGAGATTCTAGGTTATGCCTATGCTACTCCCTACCGGACTCGTGCTGCTTACCAATGGTCTGTAGAATCATCCGTGTATGTAAATGTTGAATATCGCAGAAAAGGAGTTGCTAAAGCTTTGTACACTTCTCTTTTTGGCTTGCTGCAACTCCAAGGATTTTATAACGTTTTTGCTGCGATCGCTTTACCCAACCCAGCAAGTGTAGCTATGCATGAGGCTGTCGGTTTTTCGCCTCTAGGTGTTTTTTACAGAGTTGGGTATAAATTTAGTAAGTGGCACGATGTTGGCTGGTGGCAATTATCTCTGCAACAAGAGCCACCGTTATCAGTAAATCAGCCTCTTTCTTTGCCAGAAGTGCAAAAATCATCTCTGTGGAATCAAGCTTTAAGAAGTGGACTCTTGCTACTTCGCGTTTAACTTGGTGTTGCCTTTAGCTATTTAACATTTGTACACAATTTCCCGTAAATTTATTTGCAATAGAACATACTGATACCAACCATAGACAGAAAACTTGTTTTAAAAGTGTTATTATATTTGCCGCTTAATTCTTACAGAAGCGCTTTTTTAATTAAATAGGTTTGTGATCATTTAACATTGAGTTGAGTGGCGGCTGCAAAGCGCAGCGCAGCAGACGTTCGTCTTGAACGATTTGTTATGAGCGAACCTTTGCAAATAGATGACAATTAAAATATGAGCCATTTTTAAACAATGCCTTTTGTAAGACTGCCTCTTGTTTATAGCCACATTTCTCAAGCACTCGCATCGACGCTATATTCGGACCAAAAACTGGCGCAAATAACCTAACAACCTCTGTGCTAGAGAAAACAGATGTTGTGACCTTTTTTACTGCTTTAGTAGCTATGCCTTTGCCCCAATATTTTTGAGCAAGCCAATAACCTATTTCCGCCGAACGCTGATACTCATATTCGCCCACAGCAGCTCCAACCACACCAACAAAAACATCCTCTACTACAATAGCTTTGTTCATTTTCTCCTTGCTGCCAATATCTACCCACCATTCAGCATTTTCAAGTGTATATGGCGTAGGTATTCGAGAAGTAAGAAATTTTGTAACCTCATCATTATTCAAATATTCAATGAGATATTCTACATCCTGTTTTATAAAATCTCTAAGTACTACCATGCACGATTTCTCATAACTATTTAACCTCACTTCTATTTCTCTCTCTTTCGAGGAGATAAACTTTGAATTTTCCCGCTTCCAGTAACAAAAGTTTTTCCGCTTCCCTCTCTTCGTAGGAGAGGTCGGGAAGGGGGTTAGAAGGTTAGGTTAATCGTTAGCTTTTTCACCACCACTCCCGACTCCCATTTATTTGTTAACTACTCGTTGTTGGTATTCCTGCTCAGTAATCATATCAAGAGTGTTCTCTAGGCGATCGACAAATACGATACCGTCGAGATGATCGTACTCGTGTTGAAAAATCCGAGCGATAAAATCGGTTAATTCTTGCTTTTGTAAGTTGCCTTGAGAGTCAGTGTATTCGACTTCAATAGATTTATAGCGAGGAACTAAGCCCCTAATTCCTGGAACACTTAAACAACCTTCCCAATCTTTGACAACTTCAGTTGAATGAGCAATGATTTTGGGATTAATCATTGCAGTAGGTTCCATTTCTGGCGCATTGGGATACCTGGCATTAGGACGGGAAGCCACAATAAACAAACGATAGGATTGTGCTACTTGAGGCGCAGCGATTCCCACGCCGTTAGCCTTGGCAACAGTGGCGATTAAATCTTCAATTAATTTTTGAATCTGCTCATCTTGAATATTTTCAACCCAAGCAGCTTTTTGGCGCAATGTTGGATTGCCTAATTGAATTATTGGCGCTAATTCAGTCATGATAAAACTCCTTTTAAGAATGGGGAATTGGGCATGGGGCATTGGGCATGGGGCATTGGAAAATGGAGTATGTCAGTTGTTTTTCAAATGACCAATGACAAATGACAAATGACAAATGACAAACATCATCCTTCACGTCTAACTGGCAAAGGAGCAGGTTGAACTCCTACTTGGACAATTTGCCCATTGCGTTCCACTTCTATGGGTAATTTAGTACCGATTTTGCTCTTTTCTACTAGCTTTTGTACTTCTTCAATTTTAGTAACAGGCTGGCTGTTAATGCTTTTAATCACATCACCGACTCTTAGTCCAGCTACAGATGCAGGCGATCGCGGCACAATCTCAACCAGCAAAACGCCGTCATCTGCTGTAATATTTAAGCGATCGCCAGCGACATTTTTGATTCTTTCTTTATTTTCTGGTGTCAATGTCACCATCTGCACACCCAAATAAGGATGATCCACCTTGCCTTTAGCAATTAATTCTTGGGCAATCCTTTGCACAGTATTCATGGGTATAGCAAATCCCAAGCCTTGAGCGCCTCGAATAATCGCTGTATTCATTGCAATCACTTGACCGCGAGCATTGAGCAATGGCCCACCGGAATTACCAGGGTTAATCGCAGCATCCGTTTGGATGTAATCAACCCGCTTGTCACTTGCACCGATATCGCTACTAGAACGCCCTGTAGCACTAATAATTCCAGATGTGACGGTATTATTCAAGCCTAATGGATTACCAATGGCAATTACAGCCTCTCCTGGTTGCAAAGCATCGGAGTTACCCACAGCTAGAGTTGGCAGATTATTCGCATTAATTTTGATCGTTGCTACATCCGTTACTGGGTCTTCACCCAAAACTTTCCCATCAAAAGTCCGGCCATCTTTGAGTATAACAGTCACTCTATCAGCACCATCTACTACATGGGCATTGGTCACAATTTGACCGGAAGAATTAATAATAAATCCAGAGCCACTACCGCGTTCTACGCGTTGTCTAGGCTGTGGCGCTCCTTCTCCAAAAAACCGCCGGAAAAATGGATCGTTGTTAAATTCGTCTGGTACGCGAGAAGTGATTGTTCGGGAAGAATCAATGCGAACTACCGCAGGCCCCACCTGTTGCACTACTTTTACGACAAAATTAGGATCTCCAGATGAAGAAAAAATCGGCGGGGGGACAATTGCCGGATTAGGTTGTGTTGTGTTTTGGACTTGAGTATCGCTTTGCTGATTATCAACAGTCCTAGCAGGTAAAAGAGAGCAGCTCCCCAGGAACACCACTGCTACCCCGTATGAGAGCATCCACAACCTATGGGGTAAGCCTCTGGTTTTAATTTTTTTGGGTGCTGAGTGATGGTTTGTTATCTTCATGTATCGTTGCTTCTCCCTTGTCAGTCAGTGGGTGTTAGGATCTTGCCTACTGGGTATGTCCCAAAATGGTTACAACTTAAAAGCTTATTTTAGGTCTAGCGTGTCTCAATGCTAAATTAGTGCTTTCTCTTCTATTGTGACGATTAGCAGCAAAGGTGGTGGATAATGGAAATTCCCATAGAAAGTCTGTGGAGTCAGGTACTAGAGCGCCTAAAGCTTGAACTATCCCGACCTACCTTTGAAACTTGGATCAAAACTGCTAGTGCAGAGCGATTAGAAAATAATTGTTTGGTTATCCGCACTCCTAACCCATTTGCTCGTAATTGGTTACAGAAGTATTACATCAATACGATTGCTCATGTAGTCCAAGATATTCTTGGTCATCCCGTAGGAATTTACATTACTGTTGCTCAAGGCGATCAAGTTTCTCATTTTAGTGAACGAGAGGTTGCTTGGGAATCACCAAATTCCAGCAGTATTTCTGAAGCTGTTCCTAATCACAATCATCAAACTACTGACTTAAACTCTAAATATGTCTTTTCGCGGTTTGTAGTTGGTGCTAACAATCGCATGGCTCATGCTGCTTCTTTAGCAGTTGCAGAATCTCCAGGTAAAGAGTTTAATCCTTTATTTTTATGCGGTGGTGTCGGCTTGGGTAAAACTCATCTGATGCAAGCTATTGGTCATTATCGCTATGCAATTTTTCCTAATTGTAAAATATTTTATGTTTCTACTGAGCAATTTACTAATGATTTAATTACAGCTATCCGTAAGGATAGTATGCAAAGTTTCCGAGAGCATTACCGAGCGGCTGATGTTTTATTAGTGGATGATATTCAGTTTCTTGAAGGGAAAGAGTATACCCAAGAAGAATTCTTTTATACTTTTAATACTCTACATGAAGCTGGTAAACAAGTTGTCATTGCTTCCGACCGTCCGCCTAACCAGATTCCTAGCTTGCAAGAACGTCTTTGTTCTCGGTTTTCTATGGGCTTAATTGCAGATATTCAAAAGCCCGATTTAGAAACGAGAATGGCAATTTTGCAGAAAAAAGCTGAGGATGAAAATATTAATCTTCCTCGCGATGTGATTGAGTATATTGCTTCTAACTATACTTCTAATATTCGAGAATTAGAAGGAGCTTTAATTCGGGCAGTGGCTTATATTTCTATTTGGGGTTTACCGATGACGGTAGAAAATATCACGCCAGTTTTAGAACCGCCTAACGAAAAAATGGCAGCTACCCCAGAAGCAATTTTAAAGGTGGTGGCGGATAATTTTGATGTTTCAATAGATGACCTCAAAGGTAACTCGCGACGAAGAGAGATTAGCTGGGCGCGTCAATTAGGAATGTATCTCATGCGCCAACACACGGCTTTGAGTTTGCCGAGAATTGGCGAGGAATTTGGTGGTAAAGACCATACAACGGTAATCTATAGTTGCGATAAAATTACCCAACTTCAAGAGAGCGATCGCACCTTAGTACAAACTCTACGTGAATTGAGCGATCGCATCAATATGACTAGCCGTTCTCAAAAACCATCTTGAAGATGTATTGTAAGTTTTCCACAAGCAGCAGTCTGAATTATGAGCTTTGATGGGTCAAGAATTAGTCAAGAATATTAAGTAACGTCTAAAAATTGATTAAATTTAACTTATATTGTGCAAAAAACTGGGGAAAACTTAATATTCTACAGTTAACATTTAATTGAGTATAATTACCTTGTGGAAAAACTCAAGTACTTTTCCACAAGTTTTCCACAAGGTAAACTTGCCTAACTATGATTGCAATAGAAATTGTGGAATTTTCTAGTAGTCAGTTAAGTTTTCTGAGTTTGTAGTGAGCGCTTTAGCGCTCAAATCAAGGACTAAAGTCCTTACTACAAACTTCGCCTCGTTCCCTATTGGATTTTAGCTAACTGACGATCGCACCCGACACCCCATTCATAGATTTATTTCCAGAAGAAGGCTGAATAGAATCGGCTGCTAAAGAATTGGTGACTTTGGAATTGCCTAGTACGCCTCGCTTCTTCTTGGTATTACCTCGTCTAGCACCACCCGCCATCTCGTATTCTTGGCTGATTTTACCGTAACGGCTGGCAACTCCTAGTAACATTTTTTCTGACATGGTTATTACAGCCTGTTCTGCGTTATTCACGTCATCAGTGAGTTTGTCAATGGTAGATAAAGCAGTATTGTAGGCAGCAAGCTTAGACCGGAGATCGTTAATTGTCGTATTATAAGCTTGTATAGTTAGTCCTTCCCCAAAGTCAAGTTCTACGCTGATAGATTGTAAACTTTCAATTCGGCGATCGGCTCGTTCTAAAACGCTGGAATTTCTTTTGCGACGTGCCATAATCCATCTCTGCTACTAGATTTATAGTACTGTTTTATACAAAAATATCTTTTATGTTATGGGGAAATACTACAAATAAGTTGCGTAGACATAGACCATAGTAGGCATCCCATCTCCCAAAGTTTAGTTAATTTCACTTAGATTATTTTGACATTTTAGGTAATAAATAAATTCATAAGTTCATTACAACAAATGCTGCAATGATTTAAGGGTTTCTTATACATGGAAGAATGTGTGTTGCAAAGTATTAAGCCTTTGCAGCAAATGCTTATATATTTTTTGGAAATACTTAAGGGTTTCTTATACATGGAAGAATGTGTGTTGCAAAGTATTAAGCCTTTGCA